>JAWXSU010000048.1:0-10900 GCA_044434245.1 Rikenellaceae bacterium
CGAAGTTAACACAACAACATGGGAGATCACGCTAAGCTGGAAAAGTGGATCTCTATCGATCCCGGGAGCAAACCCAGCGAGCTACCCCGAGATCCAAACATTGGCGGATGAGCAAAGAGAGATGTCTCTGGATGCATCGGTGATACTTAGCGGAGTAAGCAAGACGCTCTTCGCAACGGCAGATGATGAGTTGCGTCCGGTGATGAATGGTGTATTTTTTAATGTCACACCGGGGAATGTAACCTTCGTGGCGACAGATGCTCACAAATTGGTGAAGTGTTCGGTGGATACGGATCAAGAGCTCACAGCATCGTTTATATTGCCAAAGAAACCTGCAAATCTACTAAAATCTATGCTTGGGAAGGTGGATGATATGGTAACGATTAAGTATGACAGCCAAAATGTAATCTACACTTTCGGTCACAGCACAATGGTGTGCCGCTTAATCGAGGGTACGTACCCCAACTACAACGCCGTGATCCCGACACAAAACCCAAATAAGGTGTTAGTCGACAGGGTGGAACTTATCAATGCTATCAAACGTGTGGCGGTGTGTTCAAACCCTACAACAAATCTTATACGTATGGATATCGAGGCGAATAAACTTTCGCTCAAAGCGCAAGATATCGACTTCTCGGTGTCGGCAAACGAGACTCTTAGTTGTAGCTACGACTCCACAGCGATAACAATCGGATTTAAGAGTACATTCCTAATCGAGATACTCAATAATACGGAGAGTGGAACCGTTCTTATAGAGCTTGCCGATTCATCACGAGCAGGAGTGTTCAAAGCGGTGAGCGATGATAATAGCATCGACACGTTGATGTTGCTTATGCCGATGATGATTAACTTGTAGGTAAAACGGGAGGGGGAGTATGTATATTCTCATTCACCCATAATGTATCTATATAAACGAAAAAATATGAAACTCAATCTTAAACGTCCAATAATATTTTTTGATCTCGAAACCACAGGTGTCGACACCTCACGTGATCGAATCGTGGAGCTGTCGATGATTAAAATAATGCCCGATGGCGAGAAGGTCATCAAAACTCGACGCATAAATCCACAAATGGCGATCCCCGAGAGTTCGACCGCAATACATGGAATATCGGATGAGGATGTGAAAGATTGCCCCACATTTTCGCAAATCGCCAAGTCGTTGGAGCAATTTATTGCGGGGTGCGACTTCGGAGGATTCAACTCCAACCGTTTCGATTTGCCGGTGTTGGCAGAGGAGTTTATGAGAGCAGGAGTAGATGTAGATTTCAAGAAGAGGAAATTTATAGATGTCCAAAATATATTCCACAAACTAGAGCAACGTACACTCGTTGCGGCGTACAAACTCTACTGCGGCAAGGATCTCACAGATGCGCACTCTGCAGAAGCGGATACGATGGCGACATACGAAGTACTTATGGCTCAACTTGATCGCTACGACGAGTTGGAGAATGAAGTGAACTTCTTAGCGCAATTCTCGACACGTGCCGAGACTGCCGACTATGCAGGACGTATCATCTACAACGACAAAGGAGAGGAGGTATTTAGCTTCGGAAAACATAAGGGTAAGAGTGTCAGCGAGGTGTTTGAACGTGAACCCAGCTACTATGCATGGATGATGGATGGGGACTTCCCTCTCTACACGAAAAAGGTTATTACGGAGATCCGTTTAAGAAAAAAATAGCATGAAGTTTAGAACATTATTAGCGATACTACTGATGGTTGTCGCCTTTGCACAGGGGCAGCAAAGATCGCAGAGCATTGTATTTATCAATGGTCAAAAGTACTATGTTCACACGGTGGCGGAGGGGGAGACCCTATATTCGCTGTCGAAACTCTACGATGTCACAACAACACAAATCGAACAGAGCAATAGCAGCATTGAGCAGGGGGGATTGCGTGTGGCAGAGAATATCAAGATCCCTATAAATGATCCTCTTACGCCTCAGAAAAAGGTGTTGGATAAGAGAGCTCGCAAGAGTTTCGATATCCACGAGGTGCAACGGGGGGAGACTCTATATGCGATATCTCGCAAACATGAACTATCCATAGCGACAATCGTGGAGGATAATCCCGATATCGACCCGTCACGACTATCGCTGGGTCAGGAGATCCTAATCCGCAAAAAAGAGGTGGGCAAAAGCAGCGAGGCAGAGATCTTCGAAGAGCTCACGGAGTATAAGGAGAGTCTGAATCGTGTAGCACCCGAGGGGTATGAATATCATGTGGTGAAACCTAAAGAGACGCTATACTCGCTGCTACGCAACACATCTATGAGCCAAAAAGAGTTCTTCGAGATGAACGATATGAGTAGTAGCAACCTCAAAATCGGATCTATAGTAATTATCCGCTCTACACAAGAGGATGACCCAACTCAAGAGGATAACATCTACGACGAGGATGGCGCAGAGGGGGGAGTTGTTAATTTCAGAGCTTTGAGAGGTAGCGATACGCTCAATATCTCGTTGCTGCTTCCTCTAACAACAACTTCGGGGGTTGTGATGCCAATATTCAAGGAGTTTTACCAAGGATTCATGCTCGGCATCGAAGAGCTTAAGGAGAGTGGACGCAATGTCAATGTTACACTTTTCAATAGCCAGCGCAACAAAAATACGGTGGCAGAGATCATCGCAACGGAGGCTTTCAAGGAGTCGGATCTGATTGTTGGACCTGTATACGAAGAGCTTTTGGGGGATGTGCTCCGTTACGCTCAACGTAGGTCAATACCTGTGGTGTCGCCACTTGCGACATTGAAGGATAGCAATAGCGGAGTGCTGTTCCAAATGGCACCTATCGCAGAGCATAAATATGATAAAATCGGATCTATTTTGGCAGACTCCGTGGAGGTGACATTGATATACACCGATAACACCGACTCTCAATATGAAGCGGAGGTGAAGGAGCTGCTCGGAACAAAGAGCTATCACACACATAGATACGAATATGAGCATCCCTCGGTTGTGGCGGAGAGAGTTCAAGTGGCAAATAGATTGAATCGAGAGGTGGAGCCATCACCAAGTGATCTATCCCCCATAATTAGTGGCGACAAAATAGCTACAATTTTTATCATGTCGGACAATGAAACAGATGTCGATAGAGTGCTTTCGGCTGTGGCATCGGCAGAGATAGGACTTCGCAGCAGGTCGCTTAAGGTGTGTGATTTCACGGTTATCAATAACTCTAAGTGGAATAGATATGACAATATCGACCGTGCGGTAATGTTTAGAGATCGAGTCACGGCGTTCACATCGTACCATGCCAAGAGGGATAGTGGCGTAATCAAGAGATTCGATAGCCGCTATGCCAAAGAGTTCTCGGAGTTGCCGTCGCTATATTCATATCGAGGTTACGACGTGGCGAAGATCTTTGGCGAGGGGGCATACTCCGATATCGAATATGGCATGGAGGGGCGCACATTCACACCTCTGCAAACAACATATCGTTTCCAAAAGATTAGAGGCAAGGAGAGCCGTGCTAACCAAAATTGGATGCGTGTGAATTATAAAAATGACTTTACAATCTCTATAGAATAGTTATGGCAGCAATGGTTGGGGGAATCCCCGAAAAGACAGTTGAGCGTCTTAGCGAATATAGACGTACTCTTGTGGCGAGCCACAAGCAGGGTATCACACACATCTTCTCGCATGTGATAGCTGGAATACATGGTATCACAGCGGTGCAGGTGCGGCGAGATTTGATGCTCATAGGATTCTCTAGCGACAATAAAAAGGGGTATGATGTTAAGGAACTTATCGACTTCATAAGCTCTATTTTGGATGGAGAGTCTGCTACAAATATTGGCGTTATCGGCATGGGGCACTTGGGACAAGCGATCACTAAATATTTCAACGACAAAGGTTTGAAATTACGAATCACCGCAGCGTTCGATGTAGACCCTACAAAGGTTGGCACGCAGATCGACAATATCCCGTGTCACCACATGGATAATTTCGCCGAGATTGTCGAGAGCGAAGATTTGAGTATTGTTGTGGTGTCGTCTCCAACGAGTGTTGCGCAGGAGTTGGTGCTGCCGATAATAAATGCGGGAATAAAAGGGGTTTTGAACTTTACATCTACACCTCTGAACTTCCCTCAAGGTATTGCGGTGGAGAACTATGATATCACCACACTGCTCGAAAAGGTGGCATATTTTGTCAAGGAGACAGAGGAGAATCAAGATAAATAGCTGCAAATGAAGATCTTTTATGGATTTAACAGAATCTCGTTTATAAAAAATGCAGTCTGCACGGTAGGTTCATACGACGGAGTGCATGTCGGGCATAAACGACTCATCGAGAGGTGCAAAGAGCGTGCAGCACAGATCGGAGGAGAGAGTGTAGTTTTAACCTTTGAGCCTCACCCCCGTATTGTGTTGGGGCGTGGAGAGGGGTTGAAACTCTTGACCACAATCGACGAAAAGGTGGAGCTGCTCAGAGAGTGTGGCGTGGATAATGTCGTTGTCATACCCTTTGATTTGAAGTTTAGTAAATTGTCGTATAGCGATTTTGTGGTGCATTACCTAATCGAAAAACTGCATATGAAAAGCATGGTCGTGGGGTATAACCACCTCTTTGGACACAAAAATGAGGGAAACCTCCAGCACCTATCTGATTTGGCTGCTCAACATGATTTCACGGTTGATATGTTGCCGGAGCTAAGAAACGACGATTCGAAGGTGAGCTCTACGGTGATACGCAAACTTATCGAGGTAGGAGATATAGAGCAGGCTAATTCACATATGGGAGCTAACTACCTCATTATGAGATATCGCAACAAAGAACCACTCAAACTACTACCCCCAGCAGGAAGATACGTAGCACGTGTGGATGGAGTGGAGTGTGAGGTGCAGGTATCTACACAAGGTGAGGTGACCACAACCGTTGAAGAGTATAAAAAAATAGAGATCATTAAAACTATTGAGCTATGTTAATATGTCGAGAATTTGAGATGCGTGTGTGGTATGTCGATACCGATCAGATGGGAATCGTCCACCACTCGAACTATATCCGCTACTATGAGGCGGCACGTTCAGATTTTATGCGTTCGCTGGGAGGGTTCTCCTATGCCGAAATGGAGCGTCGTGGAGTCATGATGCCAATTCTAGAGGTGCACTCTAAATATGCCGCCTCGGCACTATTCGACGAGATGATACGTGTCAAAGTGTGGGTTGATGAGATGCCTCGTGCACGAATCCGATTCGACTACGAAATATACAACCCCGAAGGAAAACTCCTAAATACAGGATACACCGTACTCGGATTTATGCACTCCGACTCCCGACGACCTACACGTGCCCCAGAGTGGTTTACTGCTCTATTGGTTGAGTAATTGGCTGGGGTTAGGGGTATTTGGTGGTTGTACTGCCTCCGGCGGGCGGGGTGCTCCCCGCTGAGCCAATTTTTATTGCGGATGGGTATAGAGCTTTCAGCTCTAAAATTTTGAGACATATAGGATTATTACCAAATAAATTTGGATAATCCTATATGTCTCAAAATCCTTCAAATGGCTTTGCCTTTTGAAGCCCACCGAGGTCATATATACATATAGAAAATTCGAACTCTCTCATGAATGAGAGTATTATGTAATGGGAGGTTAATCCCAAAGCGCAATAAAAAAATAGCTCAGCGGGGAGCACCCCGCCCGCCGGAGGCAGTACAGTCACCCAAAACTGCCACACCAACTACCCCGACATAAAAAAAACGGAAGGGAATCTCACGATTGCCTTCCGCCTCCCAAGAAAAGTGGTAGATCTTCTCTTGAAACTACTAACCCAAACTTAAATAAATGAAGAAACCTAACTTGAGGTTTAGAACAACCTCGAAGTCAATATATCTATTACAACATACGTGCCATAGACTCTTCTATCATTAAGCGTGGTCTATACTTTACATATAACTCTCGTTATTTATTATTAAATCCATTCATCGTGTTAGCGAGTCCAGCGGTTGTGAATGAGAGGATTGCATCGCCAAAGAGTTTTAACCTCTCGCACATAGCCTCTCGCTCTTCTCGACTCCACTCACCGAGGACATACTCAACTTGGTGACCCTTTGGGAAGTCTCCTCCCACGCCAAACCTTATACGTGCATAGTTATCACCTCCGGTGAGTTCCGTGATATTTTTCAGACCATTATGTCCTCCGGCACTACCCTTACCTCTCATTCTCAGAGTTCCGTATGGGATTGCTATGTCGTCGGATATCACGAGTAGATTCTCTTTGGGGATCTTTAGGGTATCGAGCCAATATCTGACCGCTTTACCCGATAGGTTCATATATGTTGAGGGTTTGAGTAGTGTTATTTGACGCCCCTTATGCTTTAGCTCTGCAACACTACCATAACGCTCACTCTTAAACGTAATGTTGGATGCCTCGGCTAAGGCATCCAACACTTTGAACCCAATGTTGTGACGGGTCTCGGCATACTCAGCACCGATGTTACCCAACCCTACAATGAGGTATTTCATACGTCGCTACAATTACCCTTGAGCATTTTGAGCTGAACGAGTAGCACGAGTTACACGAACCGCACAAACTGCCGCTGTAGCAGGAGTTACAAACTTAACGTTCTCAACCGAAAGGTCACCAACGAAGATTGTCTTACCCAACTCAAGCTCAGTAACATCAACAACGATCTCATCTGGAAGATTTGCCTCCAAAGCACTAACAACAAGTTTACGAGCTGAAAGAGCCAACTTACCTCCGACTTTAACACCGGCTGCAGTACCCTCCAAACGAACTGGGATAGCGATAGATACTGGCTTACCCTCAACAACACGATAGAAATCGATGTGAAGGATTTGCTCACGTACTGGGTGGAATTGGATGTCACGAAGTACCGCCTTCTCAACCTTTCCGTCGATGTTCAACTCTACGATAAATGAGTTTGGAGTGTAGATCAACTCCTTAAGAGACTTTGCCTCAACAGAGAATGTTACTACATCACCACCTCCATACAATACACATGGAACTGCGCCCTCGCGACGAACTGCCTTTGTAGCCTTCTTACCGAAATCGGCACGTGAGGCTGCTGAAATTTGAATAGTTTTCATCTAAATAATTGTTTTTTAATTTGTTACCACCAACGCCACTCAATCTATCATATGTGTGAAAGACCCCATAAACGCCTGATTTGGCTGCAAATATACGATTTTTTTTCGGTGCTTAAACATTTTTACCGCATTTTTACATACAAAAAGTGGTTTTTTGGTTTTTATTACCTATTTTTGACCTTGTAATATCACATCTTTTTTGAAAATGAAAATATATATCCCAACATTTGGCGAGGAGATCGCAAACACCGTATCGCATGGTGTGATGTCGCTTTTTATACTATTGCTTCTACCCTTCGCTTCGGTGTGGTCGTATCTTCACGGTGGCGTGATGGAGGCGGTGAGTGTGTCGGTATATCTGATTTCGATATTTAATATGACGCTGTTCTCTACGCTATACCACTCAATGTCACCCGAATCAAAACACAAGGAGGTGTTTCATATCCTTGACCACATATTTATATATGTTGCAATCGCTGGTACATACACCCCGATTGCTCTATGCGTGATTGGTGGCTGGCAAGGGATCGTTATCACCACTTTGCAGTGGTTGATGGTGATATTTGGAGTGTTCTACAAATCTCTCTCCAAGAGATCTATTCCTGCCGTGAGCCTCACGATATATCTCGTCATGGGGTGGACTGTAGTACTATTTTTCCCTGCTTTTCTAGCTAACGCCTCGACTCCGCTATTGTGGTTGATTGGGCTGGGAGGTATTTTTTACTCCGTAGGTGCGTGGTTCTATGCTCGCAAAGGTTTTATATATCACCATTTAGTGTGGCATCTTTTTATAAACATCGCTGTAATTTTGCACTTTATTGCGATAATTTTTTTCCTATAGCATTCTAAAATAATGAAAGTTAATACACAAGAGCGTGTGGAACAAGCACGTAAAAATTTTGCATCTGGATACAACTGCGCACAAGCTGTTGTGCTAACATATAGCGACATAATGGATATCGACCCTAAGATCCTAGCTACAATATCGGCATCCTTCGGTGGCGGTATGGGACGCCTACGTGAAGTGTGTGGTGCGGTGAGCGGAATGTCAATGGTCGCAGGGGCGTTGGCTCCAGCTTGCGACCCCACGATTCGTGAGGCTAAGAACATAAACTACAACTTAGTGAAGGCTCTCGCTGATGACTTCAGATCCGAGAATGGATCTATAGTATGTCGTGAGCTTCTCGGTCTTGCCCCAACACCTAGTGGCACTCCCCTACCAAAAAAACGCCCATGCGCAGAGCTTGTCGAGATGGCGGCAGAGATCGTAGCTCGTCATATTAACGAGCAAAAGTAAGAATCTTTTTAAGGGGAGTTCTACTCGATTTCGATATTGTAAAGTAGATGCTCCACACCACGCAGGTAGTTTCGCTTTCCTATCTTTGGTGAGTAGACATAGCAGTCGAGTGTAAAGACTCGATTGGTACGTTCGTCGATTGTTGAGTAGCTGACGTATGGACCACCCATATAGTCACCCTCAACCTCCCACAATCCACGCAACTCTGCCCACACACGACCCTTCATGCGGAAGAGTCTATAGTCGGGTTCTACCTCCATGAATGTTGTCATGTATGAACCATCTGTAGGTCCGGGGATACGTGCTGCGTATTTGTTACGAGCCTCAAGAAGAGGTTCCCATTTGAGCGATGCTTTACCTTCTGAGGGGTAGCTGTAGAGTATAACCCCTTGGCTTGCTGTTGGATACTCGTACGACATCCACATAAAATCATCCCCCTCGTTACGAAGAGTATACCCCACGGGGATCTTCATCGACACATCAAACTTTTCGAGAATGAGTTTATCCAACGATGCGATGCTAAATTTCTGACCATAAGCGATATCACGATCCCTCTCCGCCATTTCGAGTGCATGCATCACCATCTCTCGATTTTGTGAGACATACTCCGTGAGGGATTTTTGGTTAGGACCTTGAAGTGTCATAACAATTTGAGGTGAGGCGTTAACATCATACTGCACAATAATGGATGACTCCTCCAACGAAGGTGCAACATTAACGATAAAGATGTTGCGATGTTTCAAAATAATATTGTCGTACCCCTGCTGAGTGACTCTATATGTCGAAAAAAATGGCTCGGGCTGTACCAAATATGGGATCTCCGCACGCAAGATCACCTTGAGTGTGTCACCTAGTTCTCCCTCCCACTCGGGTTGGTTACACACTATAATAAGCTCGTATGGAGAGCCTTGAGAGTTAACCTTATTGGATGACGCTGTGTGCAATGCGTCGCACGATATAAACGACAACGCTACAAATGCGACCAAGAGTAGATATGTGAATCTTTTCATATTTTTGCGAATTATTATTGAAACTAATCTCCTACAAATGTACAATTTAATTTTTAAATTGCTAAATTTGCAACCGATATTTACACACATGAAGTTAAAGCCTCCACATATTATACAACGCATCTTCCCCGATTTAGTGTGGGAGATAGATGATCCTAACGGTGTATTTCTCACCTTCGATGATGGACCAACCCCCGGAATCACGGAGTGGATACTATCCACGCTGCGCAAGTATGATGCCAAGGCGACATTCTTCGTGCTAGGTAAAAATGTCGAGATGTACCCCGATCTATACGAGATGATCCTCGCCGATGGTCACAAAGTTGCAAACCACACATACTCACACCAAAAGGGGTGGGGAATGTCGTTGGAGAGATATGTCGAAGATGTCGACTTCGCAAACGACACCATCAACTCCGACCTCTTTAGACCTCCATACGGGCAGATAACCCCTTCGCAATCAAGACTCCTAGGTCAACGATTTAAACTAATCATGTGGAGCATAATATCAAGGGATTACAACCAACGACTATCTCAAAAAAAATGTTTCGAGAATGTCGCCAAACACCTCAAAGCAGGTGAGATCATCGTGTTTCACGATAGCGAAAAATCTTTCAGAAATATGAGCTACGCACTCCCCAGAATTCTCAAACTCACAAAGGAGCTTGGGTTGCAATGCAAAAGTATCAATATTACGTAAGGGCGAGGTAAAACATAAATTGGGGTGGCTGGAGACTCTACCACTACTCAATAATATACACCCTCTCGCCACGACGTTGCATGCGATAGTTCTCTCGTGCATATTTTTCGAGCTTATCGTCAAACTTTAACTCTTCGAGCAGTGTGCTATCTGATTTAATCCGTTTTTGGTAATACTCCGCCTCATACTCTAAAGTCGAGATGTCGCTACGAATCGAGAGGGCATGTATCATGTTGCGCCCAATAACAAAAAGCATTAGGAGCATAATCAACGCTGCCGCAGCGATGATTGCACGATGTATGAATATCTCTCTGGTCATTTTACTCTATGGGATATGCATATATTTATGAGTCTGGATCGAGATGTTCCACTCCGGGTGAGATTTAACATACTCCACAATCAGAGGCATCATCCTCTCTGCAACGCTCCATTCGGGTTGCATGAAGAGCATACACCCCCCTCCGACACGTTCACGATTATCCTCTGCCCACTGAAAATCAGCCTCCGTTTCGATTATAACTTTCAACTCATCTGCATGCCAGAAAGATTCTGCCAAAGGTGGCTGTTGTCGTTTAGGGGAGAGGCATACCCAGTCGAAGTATCCACTAAAAGGTTGCGATCCAGATGTCTCCAAAAATATCTTTAGCGACTTGTTTTTCAGCGCATTAGTCAGAGGCGTGAGAGGATAAAGCAGTGGTTCACCTCCTGTAATCACGATCGCTTGTGCGGCACATGCCGTTGCTCGCTCCACGATTTGTTCGATCGGAACTGGTGGGTATAGTTTGGGATTCCACGTATTCTTTGCATCGCACCATCTACACCCCACTGCCACCACCAGCAGTT
>JAWXSU010000049.1:0-10676 GCA_044434245.1 Rikenellaceae bacterium
GTATCTCTTATAGTGCTCAAAGAGAGACTCCATCGGGGGTGTGATATCTATCCACTCATGACTATCGGGCAATAGCGAAGATACTATTTGGTGGTGACGAACTCCCCCCGAAAAGCATCTACCACGCTCGATGATACTCAACACCGTAGGTGTGAAGTAAGGTGTGGAGCTATCGTCGATACCTATTATTATAACTCTAACACTCATCGTTATAGATCTTTTCCGGGTCTCATCTGCTCCGCATCATCAAACGAAAGTATCGAATTTACCAACGTGGCTGCTAGGTTGCTTCCTCCCTTTCGCCCCTCAACGATAATCTTAGGGGTTTGCACAAAGCTCTTAACCATATATTTAGACTCCTTGACATTGACAAAACCTACGGGTGCTGCGATCACTCCACATGGTGTTGCCACCCCCTTGCGCATCAACGAACATAGCTCCATCAGAGCTGTCGGGGCATTACCAAATACATAGAGTGCATCGGGGTGCTCCTCAACAGCGATTTTTATACCAGCTTGAGTACGAGTGATCCCCTTTGTGGTAGATAGCTCCGCAACTCTAGGATCTGAAAGGAAGCACTTCACCTCAATCCCCAAACGAGAGAGTGCCGCTTTGCGAATACCCGAAGTTACCATTGTGACATCGGTGATTATCATCTTGGATTCACCCGATATAAATTTGCGGTGTAACACCTCGACTGCCCCCTTGTCGCTATATAGCAACTCCTCCATCTCGAAATCTGCGGTGGTGTGTATTGCATGTAGCAGTGCCCATTTATGATCGAGGTCAATATTTTGATTCTTCAACTCCGAGTTTATTCGTGCGAAACTTTGCATCATGATTTGTTGACCGACACTCGCTGTGCGATCTGCTTGGTTGCGATAATATCCTCGTGGGGTTATGATTCTAGAGTCGGGGGTGATAAATGATTGAGAGTTGCCGATTAAAATAACTGTAAACATATCTATCTGCTCGGGGTCGAACTCCGCTAGTGTCGTCGTCACAACCACCTGCTCTTCTCGCCCCGCATTGCGAACATATCCAACGGGGGTATCCTCCGAGCGATATTGCAAAAATATCTCACGCAGGCGATGTAGTTGCCAAAAGCGACCATTGCTTTTAGGGTTGTATATCGACGTCACAAAATCAGCCGATGCCGCCGCCACAATACGTCTCTCAATAACTTCCCATGGGGTCATTAGATCCGACAAAGAGATGATGCAGAGGTCATGTCCGATAGGTGCGCCCAACAAAGAAGCCGCCTTTTGAAAGGCACTGATTCCGGGTAGCACCACCACTTCGATGTCGCTTTGCAACTGATATTTCATCTCCATAATAAGTGGAGCCATGCCATATATACCGGCATCTCCCGAACTTATCACCGCAACATTTTTACCCTCATCTGCAAACTCAAATGCTTTTTGGGCACGTTGTGTCTCCTGCTTCATTCCAGTGTCGATACATTGGGTTTGTGGCGAGAGATAGGGTGTTATGAATTGAAAATAGTGTTTATATCCAATTATAACATCCGATGATCTAAGCGCATCAATAACTTCGGGGGTGATCTCCCTCTCCTCTCCTGGTCCTATGCCAGCAACAACTATCTGAGCCATATTTTGCAATTCAATTTTTTTACAAAAGTTCTCCCCTTACAATAAATAAGGGGAGACTTTACTGATCTACAAAGATAGATATTTTTTTTGATATACAGCCTCTAATATTAGAAACGAATAGTCAAACTTCCAAACAACGAACGGCTTGGAGTGAGTGTCGAATAGTTACTATTCCACGCTCTATCATCTATGTAGTTGAATAGGTTTTCGATTCCGATAGCTGGTTCAACAATAATTCTATCGAAAGAGAATGTATGTTGTGTTTTAATATCCCAAATTTGGTACGATGGGGCATATCCATACGACGAAGAGTAACGCTCATCGCTCCAACGTCCATTAACCGAAACATTGAGGTTGTAGTTATCCCACCCCTTAGACCACATCGCATTTGCTGTGACAATGTTACGCACACTACGGTTGATAGGATCTCCACTCTCTAGATCCTCAGCATCAAGTCCCGAGTATCCTACGCCAAATCTTAATCCTGCACCAGGTGTAACATTAAGTGTGACATTGACTCCCTTAACCTCAGCGTGCGCAATATTCGAACGAATTTGAACCTCCGAAGCACCATCATATTGATCGGCAGCATCCTCTCCTGTCAAAATTGTCTCGTAGTCGATCATGTCATATATGTGGTTATAAAATCCTGTGACCGATAACGATACCCATTTGTTTATATACTCTGCATTCAACGAAAAATAGTTGCTCTTCTCGGGTTTGAGATCCTCGTTTGGTAGAGTCACAATACCTTTGCTAGATTCATATATTGCAAAAATATCGGAAAGGCTCGGTGTGCGGAATCCCGACGAATAGGCTGCACGGAAGTTGAAATTCTTCAAACTATAGCGCAACGATGCGTGAGCTGTAGCGTAACTCTTAAATGTCTCGTGGTAGGTGTATCTAAAACCGGCAAGTGCATAGAAGTTCTTTGTGATTCGGATCTCGTCTTGAGCAAAAAGTGCTATTGTAGAGGCGGTAGTGTAGTCGATATCGTCGGCGATACTTTCGAGCGTGTTCATCTCATACTCAACCCCCGATGTTATGACATGTCTATCCCCCACAAAGAAGTAACCCTTCACATTTCCATTGTGGTAGTGTTTTATGCTGCGTGCTATTCTATCACCAATCTGCGCATCAGCCGAAGATACAGCCTTCATATAGTCGTACGACGAGGTGAAGTTGTCTGAATGGTAATCAAAAACTAAACGGTCACTATCATTTAATTTATACTCTGCACCTAATCCATACGTATAATCTTGGTGGTGCATATTGTAGCTATACTCTGCATAGGGACGTTTGGTGATGTTGTCGTAGTATGATCCTCTAGCGTTGAACGACAATTTATCATTTACGTTGTAGCGGAACTCTTGGTTGAAAATATTGCGTGAGTAACCTGTCGATGCCTCCTTCTCTGTCTCGACAAGTTCGTTGCTACTCTCTACGTATGGGCTAAATTGCCACCCTCCCGATTCGTTGTGCGAATAGCTTGTTGTAGAGCTGAATTTTGCCCCTCCGATATTAACATTTATTGAATTTTGGTATCTTTCATATGTCGAGACATAGCTACGTGCCGAACCCGAAACAGAGTACTCATCATCTACATAATCTTCGGTTACGATATTGATAACACCTCCGATAGCATTTGTTCCATACATCACAGATGCAGCTCCCCCCATAACCTCGATTCTTTTCACTCGTGTTATATCAATTTGTGCGTAGGGATTAGATCCATCCATGCGTCGTCCATTAACCAGAAACAACATGTAGTCATCCGACAAACCATTGAGCGACATTGTTGTACCCATACCATTTGTCATAACCGAAAACGAGGGGTTCAATTTAATTAGGGCATCCTCCAATGTTAGGATATTGCCTCTGCGCAAATCCTCAGCTGTGATTACAGTGATCGGCACGGGGCTATCTTTCAAACTGCGCTCTGTACCTGTTGCGGTCACAACAATTTCATCTATGGACAACTCAGATTTCGAAATCTCACTCGCCACGGAGTGAGTTGCTAAGGTTGCTAATGCTAGGGACAGCATTGAGAATAGGGAAATTTTCTTCATCATCTATTTTACTTAAAAATTAATAAACATATTATCTCTAAGTCTCTTTTGCAACAGCAGATCTCGAAAAGGGTCATTCACCTTACGACGCTGTGGAGTGAACAAACCTTTTAAAAATAGATGTATAAAGTTCCAAAACATTAACCCGTGTTTTGCAAAAAAAAAACTCAATCGCAAAGGCAGGTCTTCTGACTTACTCTAAAGATACGCCTTCCCAATCCTAGGATCAGTGGCACATTGCATCTTCTGGGTGGTTAACTCAAACCACTCTTATGAGTTCACAGCAGCGGGAACTGTCTGGGTTTCTCACCCAATTCCCTTTTAATCCAATAGGTTTTGCAACCAAATAGGAACCTTATGCGCTGCAAATGTATCTAAAAACATACAAACCTCCAAATTATTTATTCTTCATCTTTATTTTTTTTACACTGCGCCACTACTCCATATCAGCTCTTTTACGACACATATAGCCTCACGTATTGGATATTACCCGATATTTTTCGTTCTTTGCTACTGCTAACAGAATTTATGTTTCGAGGTGACGGCTTGCCATGTAACGATATGTTTAACATATTGTGTGAATGGTATTCCATGGTTGTGTTATTGATGTGTAAAGTGTAATAAATAGTTCACATGCGAGCAACTTTACTAGAGTACCACGTCGGGAATTAAGATTAGTTATAACCTGTTATTTGGGTGTGCAAATACTTGATAATGAGATTGTTTAATCGTTGTCAAGGAGTCGGGAATATGCCCATGTACTATGTTTTCCTCCCCCTCAAATACACTATTTAATAGATGATTATCGACAGAGTTAATACACCCCCCAACGAATCCGTATGGTTCGCTATGCAGGCTACTCACAATCGAGAGCAAAAGGCTCAAGAGCGACTTCAAAGAGATGGCATAGAGAGTTTCGTACCAATGTGCACAAAAATAGAGGGTCGAGGTAGAGTAAAGAAAATGGTAGCAGCACCTGCCGTTCCCAATCTAATGTTTGTTCATGCACCAATATCATATATGCGAGATATAAAATCGAACATCCCCTATCTCCAATTCAAATACGAGGTGGAGCAGGGGTCATATCGCCCGATTGTTGTCCCAACCAAAGAGATGGAGGATTTCATGACTCTATACAACTCTTCTGAGCTCACTCAAAAAAGATACCTCGACCCCTACGATCCTAGCCTCTCAAAAGGAGAGCGAGTAAGGCTTCACTGTGGTAGTAGTGCCATCGATGGTATCGAAGGAGTGCTCGTGAAGATCAAAGGACGGCGAGAACGACAACTTGCAATATCGGTTGGAAATTTCGTGACACTGATCGCTGCGGTGGATATTGATGTGGTAGAGATTGTTTGTGATAGATGCAAATAAAGATAAAAAGGGAGCTTAAATTTAATAGCAACCCGATAACGAAAAACATTCTGGCGCATCTTTTTGGAATTGGCGTGCAGTTGCTAAATCAAGTTCTGCTTGTTCCGGTCTATTTGAAGTTTTGGGGTACGGATCTATATAGCGACTGGATTGTAATATCTGCGATAAGTTCACTATTTAGTGTCTCGGATATTGGACTCAATAGCGTCACCAACAATGAGTTTGTTATGTGTTACGCCACCAATAAAGCACGATGCCGCACACTATTGACAAACAACTATGTGATAATTTTATCTATCGCCTCGATTGTAATATTTGGAGCTTTGGTTTATATATCATGCTTTGATATAACGCAAAATTTAGGGCTTCACGAGTTGAGTCGATCTGCGGGAGGGTATATATTTATTGCGCTTATTGTGCATATATTTTTGGGAATGGTGGCAAGTGTTCGGGAGTCTATATATCGAGCTAACTCAATAACGCACAGAGGTGTTTACATCTCAAATATCGCCCGTTTGTCGGAGAGTTTGATAATCCTTATGTCGCTACTTCTACACCTGCCGATGACAACCATGGTTTCGATATATCTGCTTCCTCGCATCACAATGGCGATATACAAGATCATGGACACAAACAAAATATTCAGCTACCATTTCAATACATCGCAATTTGATCTACATTTAGCTAAGCGAATTTTCATTCCATCCATTAGTTTTATCTCCTTTCCGCTGGGTAATGCTATTGTATATCAAGGGTTCACGCTCGTGGTGAACAGATTTTTGGGTGCTAACTCCGTGGTTTTGTTTAACACCACACGTACGTTGTGTAGTTTCATGCGTCAGATACTTCTAACGATGCAATACTCCGTATGGCCTGAGTACTCAAAGGCGTATGGTGCAAAAGATATTAACCGCATGAGGAGATTGCACCGTAAAGCATTTTCGATCGCTATTTGGGGATCTGTGTTGATGAGTGTGGCAATTCTACTTGTCGGACCTTTTATATATAAGATATGGACAGTGGGAAGAGTTGAATTTAGTTATCCGTTGATGATCTCATTTTTGGTTATCACACTATTTAATATCAGTTGGTCGACAAGCTCGGTGTGTTTGATGGCAACAAACAAACATAGTCGCATGGGGGTGTTATATATCGCCACTGCGACGCTTTCAATCGCCGTAGCGACGATTGTTGCCGCATACACATCGTCGTTGCCTCTAATCGAATATTGTTTACTAATAACTCATATTCCTCTTTCGATATATGTCATTCGAGATGCTCTTCGTATGACGCACGATAACCTACAGGGGTTGCTGAACTTTATAGGGGCGTTTTAATTTCTCTCCAAAAAAAATGTAGATGAAAATTCTTTCTGTCGGGACATTCAAATCTCTGAGCAACACAGCTCTACATCGCCATTGGGCGTTGTGCAAGATTGCAGAATCTGTAGATGTAGTCGATACATCTTCCACCAAAACATCGCTATGGCACAGAGTCGTTCATCGTCTGTTTTTGTGGGGGTTACCTGTGCCCATTCCCCGAAGAGATGATGAGAATAGTAAAATTTGCAAACTTGTAGATAACAACGATTATGATGTTGTGTGGATAGACAAAGGGATTACAATAACACCTCGAACACTATCATACATAAAGAGCAAAAATCCTCGCACGCAAATTGTTAGCTACTCGCCCGACAATATGTCATTACGACACAATCAGTCGCAGCAATATCTGGACTCTGTGGCTATGTATGATTTTCACTTCACCACAAAATCATATATCCTAGATGCGATGGCAGCATTAGGTGCAAAAGAGATATACTTCATGGCAAAATGTTATGAGCCTACATTTCACTTCCCTCGACCGTTAGAGATGTCGGATTACGATAGACTCGGGTGCGATGTGGGATTTGTGGGCATGTGGGAGAGGGAGCGGTGCGAAAGTGTAATATACCTCGCTCGACATGGCGTTAAGGTGCGAGTATTTGGCAATTCGAAATGGTTGGCATATCGCAATGTGAGCGAAAATCTAACGATCGAAGATCATGGTTTATACTCCGAAGATTATTCAAAATCTTTTCGTGCATTCAAAATCTCTCTCTGCTTCTTAAGGAAGATAAATAGGGATCAACAGACAAGTCGCACGATGGAGATTCCAGCATCTGGCGGATTTATGCTAGCGGAGCGAACCGACGAACATATGCAGCTATTCGAAGAGGGGGTGGAGGCGGAGTTTTTCTCCTCGAACGAAGAGTTACTGCAAAAATGCAACTACTACCTCAGCCATGAGCATGAGCGTGCAGCGATTGTCAAAAACGGGTTGCTTAGGTGTAAACGTTCCGACTACTCTAACGAGGGTATGATACGACGAGCTTTACAAATTGTATGTGATGATAAAAAATAGATACACAAGCATCATAGATAGAGTCGCACATTGGGGAGGTGTTGCGATAATGGTGCTTGTTGTGTTAGAGATGATACTATTCTTCTCCCTGCAGAATGTTGCGGCGTGTGGCATGACGCTGCTGTGTTGGAGCATATACCGAAGTGTTGGATTGAAGGAGTGGGTGGTTACGAAACATCTATTTCCATGGTTGGTATTCACCTCGATGAGTCTATACCGTATACTCCCACTTTTTGCTACGCTTTGCGAATACAAGCCTATCACATATAGGTTTGAAATGCCATACGAAACTATCTTATGGGAGAGTATTTTATATGTTGTCTCCGCTTTGGCGTTTTACTTTGCAGTATATAGAACCGATGAAAGTCCGAATCTACTAAAGAGGATATTAATAAAACTACAGTTCTATGACGAACCATCCGATATGTTGATATGGGCAATAGGATTATTTGGTTTCGGGGTGAATATCTTTTTGCTCTTCTCTGTGGGGGATATTGAGATCGGAGATGTTGTGGGTAAGTTTTTGGCGGGTTTTGGCTACTTGAATGTTGCGCCAATATTACTCATGTTTCCATCGTTGTATAAAAGAGATAGCGATATATTGTTTTCGAGGAGCAATTTAGCGTTGCTATATTTTGTGACTCTTATAATCGTTAGTTTTGCGACAAATAGTCGACAAGCGATGTTGTTGCCGATTGGAACTTTCGTGATACTTTTTTTCTTGTCGATAATTAAGACAAAATCAGATTACAAAAAAATAATTTCACTAAAGGGTATTTTCATCGCTTTCGTTGTGATGGTTTTTGCACTTCCTGCCATAACCGATATCTCGGATGCAATGATAGCGACCAGAGCATTTCGTGGTGTTGTCGACAGGTCTCAACTTTTGGAACAGACTTGGAAAATGTATAACGACAAAGAGCAGCTAAAGAGATTCCGTGAGGCGAAGGATCAGATACGAGGGGTGGATAGTTATGCTGAGGGGTGGACAGAGGAGTATGTAGATAACTTCGCTCTCAACAGATATTGCAATATGCGAATAACCGATATAACACTATACCACGCTCAAAGAGTGGGGTATGCCGACAAAAGGATGCAGCATGCATTTTGGGATCGTATGTTGGCTCTGCTCCCCATGCCGATATTGAATTTTCTGGGTTTGAAGGTTAATAAGGTTGACATCTACTCACGTGGAGATCTTCTTTATTCACTATCGAGAAACTCCAATTTGGAGGTGGGGCTTCGTGTGACGAGTCACGTCGCAGATGGGTTGGTGACGTTTGGTTATTGCTATTTTCTGCTGCAATTTGTACTGTTTTATATTCAATTTATTTTGTTGGATTGTTTTCAAATAAATTGTGGACGCAAAACTATATACTCTACATTGGGATTAATTTCGATATTTTCGTTCCTTGCGATGTTCAGAAATGCAAATGGCGCACTCGGCGAGATGCAGTATATTGTTCGTGGTTTTGTTCAATCTTTGTTTATGTATTTGCTTTGTTTTAAAATTATCAGTACATTTATCTCAAATAAAAATGGCAAAAGGCTGAGATGTTAAAATTCGACGTTGACAAAACCCCAAACCGACAAACATTGTAGAGACAAAAATAGAGCACTTGATATTTAGGTAAACGGCTGAATGAGAGTATTATACATATATCGTAACCCCGGCATGGGGATCTCTATAGGCAAGGTCTTTAGACCCATAGAGGACGCAATGAAAACTCATTGCGAGGTGGAGTCTATATATCTACCTGCGGTGGGTTATTCGCTAAAGAGCTTGTGGCGTAATGTTCAATTTGTGATAAAAAGTCAAAAATTGCAAAAATGTGATGTCGTACATATTACAGGAACAGAGAGCTACCTATTGCCATTTTTAAAACGCCACAAAGTACTTTTCACGGTGCACGATATTGCATCGCTTGAGACCAACTGTTCGGGTTTGAAGAGGATGTTCAAACGTAGAGCTTTTATAGAGACTATAAAGTATGCAGATTTTGTGACCTTTATTTCGCAAAAGAGTATGCATGAGACTCTAGACGCTATCTCGTTGGAACTTTCGAGAGTGAAGGTTATTGAGAATCCTCTAGAGCGGAGCTATAAATTCTCCCCAAGAGAATTTAATGTCTCGTTACCGACGATTCTTCACGTTGGGACGAAACCCAATAAGAATCTCTCTCGAAGCGTTGAGGCACTCAAAGGTATTGCGTGCAGACTGCGTATTGTTGGGGTGCTATCTTCGCAACAAAAAGAGGAGCTAGATAGAAGTGGGATTGATTATTCAAATGTATGGAATATCTCAGACCAACAGATGTTGGAGGAGTACAAAGAGTGCGATATTGTGAATTTCCCATCGACATACGAGGGTTTCGGAATGCCTATCGTCGAGGGGCAAGCAGTGGGTCGGGTTGTTGTCACATCGCAAATCGAACCGATGAAAAGCGTTGGAGGCAAGGGTGTTGTGCTGGTCGATCCATATAGTGTGGATAGTATGCGCAAAGGGTATGAGTCGATCATCGAAGATAAATCGTTGCGAGATGCTACAATCTCGATGGGGGTTAAAAATAGTGAGAGGTATGATCTATATAGAATCACGAAAGAGTATTTTGAAATATATAAAGGGGAGCTATAATTTCTCCCAAAATTACATTTAGGCAATTATTAACCAAAATTAAAATTAGGGAGAAAATATAACTCCCCTAGAACATTAAATAATAAGATATGAAAATTGCAATAGTTGGAACAGGCTACGTTGGACTAGTATCGGGCACATGTTTTGCGGAGGTGGGTGTAAATGTCACCTGCGTAGATGTCAACGAGGCGAAAATAGAGTCGCTTCTTAAGGGGGAGATTCCTATATACGAACCGGGGCTGGATGAGCTAGTATTGAGGAATCATCGTGAAGGGAGGTTAAATTTCACGACCGATTTAACTTCATGTTTGGACGATGTTGAGATCATCTTTAGTGCTGTGGGTACTCCTCCCGATGAGGATGGTAGTGCCGACCTACAATATGTTTTGGAGGTGGCTCGCACCGTGGGGCGCAATATGAATAAATATGTAGTGTTGGTCACAAAATCTACAGTCCCTGTGGGTACTGCCAAAAAGGTTAAGGCGGTGATCCAAGAGGAGCTCGATAAAAGAGGTGTAGATATCCCATTTGATGTGGCGAGCAACCCTGAGTTTTTGAAGGAGGGAGCTGCAATTTCGGACT
>JAWXSU010000050.1:0-10566 GCA_044434245.1 Rikenellaceae bacterium
TACTTGACGTTCCAATGAACTATCCTGACCTAACGCCACCTACCCAAAATCTCAAAACCAACTCTTTTTCAACTATGTTGCCCCAAATTTCCTACTCTTACATTTTTTTTGTATCTTTGTGGCGAAAAATATGAAAATTTAATGATAGGAATCAAAATAAAGATTACAGCTATAGGGGTTGCGGCACTTTTTATGACATCGTGTTCATCTCAAATCAATCGTCAACAAAGTGAAGATATTGCCTACACGACAGAGCAACTCATAGATAGTTTGCAGAGGGCAGATATAGTGAGATTACACCATCTGCCCATCATATCGGAGGCGGATATGCCCATTGTCGAGACAGGGGAACAGCCCGATCATGAACCTATATTTTTCACGTCGGAGCAAAGCGCAAAGGTTCAACTGGCGGAGTATAAGAGTCTTTTGCAAGAGGATTTAGAGTTTCAATATGTTGATCTATCAAAAGAGTTTCGCTTTCCATTGGATAGTGGATATGTAACCTCTCATTACGGATGGCGTCGTGGTCGTATGCATGCGGGGATCGACATTAAAGCTCATAAAGGAGATAATATATATGCTGTGTTTGATGGTGTGGTACGCATGTCGAAATACTACACTGCGTTTGGTAACTGTGTGGTTATAAGGCACTATAATGGTTTTGAGACGCTCTATGCTCATGCCTCGCAGCTTCTAGTCAAGGTCAACGATGTGGTTCGGGCGGGAGATGTAATAGCTCTTGCAGGTCGCACGGGAAGAGCCTCGGGGGATCACCTCCATTTTGAACTTCGATATATGGGGCAATATATGAACCCTGCATTGTTGCTCGATGTTGAGAATTTAGCGATGCAGCAAAAAAATATCTATCTATCGATGCGTAGTGGACGACTTTTTGCTTCGAATAGCGACTCGAAAGAGATAAGAGAGGAGGAGATAGCGGAGGCAACACGTATTAAATATCATACGGTTCGTAGTGGAGATACACTATCGAGAATAGCACAAAAAAATAGTACAACAGTAGCTACGTTGTGTCGTGTAAATAATATATCGTCAACATCTATACTTCGACTTGGTCAACGAATTAGAGTTAGATAAGGGGTGAGGATCAGAAAATATTTACTATCTTTGTCGCATTAAAATTTATAATATAAAAGATGATAACAGTATCAAATGTAGAGGTTCAATTCGGTAAACGAGTGTTGTTTAAGGATGTTAACCTAAACTTCTCACCAGGCAACTGCTATGGTGTAATCGGAGCCAATGGAGCTGGAAAGTCGACATTTCTGAAGGTGTTGAGTGGCGAAATAGAGTGTAATAAAGGAAATGTGTCGTTTGGTGTAGGTGAGCGAATCTCGGTGTTGAGGCAGGATCACAATGCATTTGATGAGCACACGGTACTCGACGCAGTTCTTATGGGTCACCAACCGTTGTGGGAGAATATGCAGGAGAAAAATGCACTATACTCAAAGGAGGATTTCTCGGATGAGGATGGTGTGCGTGCAGGAGAGTTGGAGGAGGCATTCGCTGAGATGGATGGCTGGAATGCCGAGAGTGATGCAATGCGACTTTTGAGCGGTCTTGGAATCAAGGAGAACTTGCACTATACGATAATGGGGGAGTTGAGCGGTAAGGATAAGGTGCGTGTGCTCTTGGCGCAGGCTCTGTTTGGAAAGCCCGAAAATCTATTGCTCGATGAGCCTACCAATGATTTGGATGTCAATACTATTGCGTGGTTGGAAAACTACCTTGCGAATTGCGATACTACGGTGCTTGTTGTGTCGCACGATCGTCACTTCTTAGACTCAGTGAGTACTCATATTCTCGATATTGATTATAATGAAATTAACCTTTTCTCGGGAAATTACAGTTTTTGGTATCAAGCGAGCCAACTAGCGAAGAGCCAGCAGGCTCAACAATCGAAGAAGGCTGAGGAGAAGAAGAAGGAGTTACAGGAGTTTATTCAACGTTTTAGTGCTAACGTTGCAAAATCTAAACAGACAACATCTCGAAAGAAGATGTTGGAGAGACTCAATGTGGAGGATATCAAACCTTCGATGCGCAAATATCCGGGAATCATATTCCAAATGGAGAGAGAGCCGGGTGATAGAATCGTGTCGGTGGCGGATCTTTCGGCATCTAATAGCGAAGGTCAGCTATTTAAGGATGTGAGTTTCACGGTGGAGAAAGGGGATAAGGTTATGTTCCTCTCACGTGAGCCACGT
The DNA here is from genome assembly GCA_044434245.1 of Rikenellaceae bacterium. Lineage (GTDB taxonomy): Bacteria > Bacteroidota > Bacteroidia > Bacteroidales > Rikenellaceae > Alistipes. The sequence goes on from JAWXSU010000050.1 coordinate 2,223, forward strand.
ATTGTTACAGCGTTGTTAGATATTTTGGCAGGGGTAGAGAAACCAGACTCGGGAATCGTAGATTGGGGAATCACGATTAAAAAGGGATACTTGCCTCTCAATAATGCGTCGTATTTCAATAATAGCCTATCGCTGTTTGATTGGTTGGCACAATATTCGCCCGATACAACAGAGGTGTTTGTGCGTGGTTATTTAGGTAAAATGCTTTTTGCAGGTGAGGAGATTGAGAAGAGGGTAAATGTGTTGTCGGGAGGAGAGAAGATGCGTTGTATGATTGCTAAGATGATGATCGACAACCCGAACTGCATCATCCTAGATTCACCTACAAATCACCTTGATTTGGAATCTATCCAAGCATTCAATAATGGACTTATCAACTATAAGGGAATCGTGCTTATGACTTCACACGACCACGAGTTTATTAACTCCGTGGCGACACGTATCATTGAGATCGGTCCAAAGGGAATGGTCGATAAGTATGAGACCTACGATGATTATTTGGCGAATGAGAACATTCGTGCTGCTGTTGAGAAATTATATTAGAGTATATGTTGTCAAATATTAAAAATATTATCTTCGATATTGGGGGTGTGTTGGTCGACCTTGATAAGGATCGTTGTGTTGCGGAGTTTACTAGGATAGGTTTTCCTCAAGCGGCAGAGTTGATAGATTTTTACCATCCGGCGGAGTTTTTTAATAAGCTGGAGCGGGGTGAGATCTCGGTTGGTGAGTGTTGTGATATAGTTCGTCAGATGGCGGGCAATGAGTCAATTACTAACGAACAAATTGGTGGGGCTTACTCTGCATTTTTGTTAGGTATTCCGGTCGAGAAGTTGCGATTGATACGTTCGTTACGTGAGGCGGGGTATAAGATATATGCTCTGTCGAATATAAATGCACTTGTTATTGACCGCATATATGAGTTCTTCGAGAGCGATGGTTTTGACAAGGATTACTATTTTGATAAGATGTACCTATCGTTTGAGATGAAGTCGTTGAAGCCAGATCGTGAGATTTTCGACATGGTAATAGCTCATAGTGGGGTAGAGCCATCGCAGACGCTCTTTATTGATGATAGCTTGCATAATGTTAATATGGGGCGTGAGGTAGGTTTTGAGATTTATATGCCAGCACCGAAAGAGGATTTTTCTCATATTTTCGATGGTGTATTAGCAAAATAGCATAATTCTACGGTTTAAAGTTAAAAAAGTGGCTTTAAAATTTGCAGGGTAATTATTTTTTTCTACCTTTGCACTCGGAATTAGGAACGGGGTGTAGCGCAGTCCGGTTAGCGTATCTGCTTTGGGAGCAGAGGGTCCCAGGTTCGAATCCTGGTACCCCGACCAAGAGAGTCGATTTACAGTGATGTAGATCGACTTTTTCTTTGTTATATCATAGTTTTTGTATATATTTGTTTCTACTAACAAATATAAATCGCTATGAATTTCAAAACACTTACACTATCTTTTGCGTCGTTACTAATGGTAGCGACAACTACAGCTCAAACACCATTATGGCAAGGGAAGGGGCGCATAGCAATTAGCTCTGATGGAAATGAACACGATCACGATGATTGGGCTGCGACACCAATGTCGTTAGCACTGCTTGCAGCACGAGAACTTCAAGATAAACTAGCTCTTTACACATTTAGTGACCATGTGTGGGGTAGCAATCAGGAGATGCCTTTGGTGCAGGGAATGACAGCGTATGAGCATATGCGAGAGAGTGCTCTGGGGGGTGCTAAACATTTTGGATATGACTCTACTCGATTTATATGCGCAGTAGATAATGCGGAGATTGCATATAACGCTATGCGAGATCAGATAAACATGAGCAGTGAAGATAATCCTCTTATTATCATCGCAGCGGGACCTATGCAGGTAGTAGGCGAGGCTATGAATCGTTCAAGGGTGGAGTGTCGAAAATATGTAACTGTAGTGTCGCACTCGGGATGGAATAACGCTCACTCGGATAGTCCTTATATGAAAACAGATTGGGATAGACACCACGGTTGGACATTCAATGACATGAAGGATGCCTTTTCTTCAGAGAAGGGTGGTGAGGCGACATTCATAAAGATATTGGATCAAAATAAAGGTAAGGATTACATCGGTCTATTCACGAATATGAAACATTACGATTGGGTCAAAGAGTCGTCAGCACGAAATAACCCAGCTTACCAAGCAGGGAGTTGGGATTGGTTGTATGGGCGACTTGGCTCATGCGTGAAACGAGGAGATAACTTCGATCCTTCGGATGCTGGAATGATTATATATCTATTAACTGGGGTCGATAAAACCAACCCTGATATGGCACGTGAGATTATGGAGAACCCAACAACAGAGGATGGCAAAGAGATTAAATAAAACAAATGCCGCTAGGTTGTTGGATCAAGCCTCTATTTATTACACGCTTGTGCCGTATGATGTCGATGAGAGTGATCTGTCGGCAGTTCATGTTGCGGAGCAATTAGGGGAAGATGTGGCTCAAGTTTTCAAGACACTAGTTCTTCGAGGTGATAAAACGGGGATTTTTATATGTGTGATACCCGGAGCTGAGGAGGTGAATCTTAAATTGGCGGCAAAAGTTTCGTCTAATAAATCTGTAGAGATGATCGCCATGAAGGAGTTGTTGCCGACCACCGGTTATATTAGGGGTGCATGTTCTCCCATTGGGATGAAAAAGCAGTTCCCGACATTTATTCACCCTACATCTTTGAACTTCAGTGTTATATATGTAAGTGCTGGGGTTAGAGGTATGCAAATCGAGATTTCTCCCGAGTCGTTAATTCAATTTGTAGGGGCAAAAGTTGTGGAGTTAATATAGGCAGAGAAACACTCTAGATGCTATTTTTGTGAAATAATTATTTCAAATTATTTGGTGGATTCAATTTTTTGCCATATATTTGCAATCACAAAAACGGGGTGTAGCGCAGTCCGGTTAGCGTATCTGCTTTGGGAGCAGAGGGTCCCAGGTTCGAATCCTGGTACCCCGACAAAGGAACGGGTTGATAATCTATTGATTGTCAACCCGTTCCTTTTGTTTATAATTTCGTGATTGTTATACCAAGAAGTAGTCCATCGACATTTGCGGCAATGCCTTTAATCATCTGATATTGAGTGTTATCTGCCATGTCGGGTAATTTATCAGCCACAGCAATCAAATCATTTGCAATAAACAGAAGAGCTGCTTTTCCGTCGGTGATTGTTGTTTGCGCTGTCATTGATCCAATTTCAATATCTTTAATCGAGCCCATATCAAATGATATTGAGGCTTGATCTACATTTATAGAGTATGGTATCTCTGTTTTAGATTCGTTATCTTTAAATATGAATGTTGCGGTGTTATTGCCATCGAACGTTACAGTAAACATATTTGCGGTAATCCCAGAGCTAGAGGCAGTACCATTCAATAGTGATTCGACTTGCCCTATAACAGCAGTGCCTGCAAATCCCTTAAGAGCACTCCCTTCGGCAAGGTCTACAGAGAGTTTCGTGTAACTCCACTCTCCTGCAATCGAACTATTTGATAGAGGTGTGGGCTCCACTGTTGCGGTTGTTGTCGAGGATGAAGAGTTGAAAAGATCTAAAAGAGATTGAGCTTGAGAGCAAATGCATATAGAAAGTAAAAATAGGGTAGTTATAATATTTCGCATGATAATTAATTTTAGTTGCAAAACAAAGATATAAAAAATATTTAGAATCTGTGGCTTTATGGTTGTTTTTTAGAGCGTAATACTTGAAGTTGAAGAGACGTGATCCATGCCAATAATCCTAATACACCCACAAGAGCAAAGGCATAACGTAGATTGGTAAGATCTGATACATACCCAATAATTGGTGGCCCGAACAAAAAACCGGCGAAGCTAATTGTCGACACGATAGTTATTGCTCGCCCAGTATGTATCTTCGTGTTCTCGCCAGCGGCACTATATATAATAGGTATAACACCACACGCTCCAAATCCCACGATCATAAAACCAATGATAGTCATTACGAATGTAGGTACGATGGCTGCGATAAACATTCCAATAAATATTGCAGCACCACATGCACTCAAAACGACTCGTCGGCCAAAACGACTCACAGCACGATCCATCATGAAACGACCCACGGTCATTGTTATCATATATGCAGTGAGTCCTATGGGGGTGAATCGTTCGTCAACACCAACAACTTGTTGTAGGAATACACCATTCCAATCAGCCATAGTACCTTCGGTCGCCCACCCGACAAATCCGATTATTCCTAACCACAGTAAGAAATTTTCGAATTTAATTTTGTTTGGTTTTGATTCATCCTCCGAAGATTTTGAGCCGCTGAGTGCATCATTTTGTAAATATTTATACTTCACAACGGCGATTGTGCACACTATCAATGCCACTGCACTAAAGTGAATAGGCGTAGGCACACGCAAGATGGTCATGCTAAGACCAATGAGCGCACCACACAAACCTGCAAAACTCCACCCTCCGTGGAAAGATGCCATAATCTGTTTTTGGTAGAAGTTTTCGATCACTACGGCTTGAGTATTAATGGCGATATTACAAAAATTCCCAAAGAATCCAAAGATAATTAGAGATGCAACAAAAAGTGATTTTACAGGTGATATTCCAATAGCTATCAGCGATATAGCATATCCAAACACAGCAATTATAGATATTTTATGACTTCCAACTTTTGATATTAACCATCCGGAAAAAGTCATTCCTATGAGTTGCCCCATTGGTATCATTAGTAGCATCATACCCCATGCTGCGTCATCCAGTTGTAGTGCAGTTTTAATTTCGGGAATACGACTTGCCCAGCTCGCAAAACATAAACCAAATAGAAAAAAATAGATAAATACAGCAATCCGAATTTTCCGTTGAGATTCGGCATTTAGTGTGATTTTTGATGACATTTTATTGTGTTATTATGTTGCGACAAAGGTATGTTAAATATTTTGCAGATGCAAGATATAACGTGTGTGGTGATTATATTGTTGTTAAAATTTCTAATTAAGGATTAAAATTTGTACCTTTGCGTATTGGTATATATTATCGAAGTGAGATATGTCAGAGAATAAAGAAAAAGATGTAATAAAAGATATTGGTAGTCAAGAGTATAAATATGGCTTCACTACCGACATCGAAACCGAGATCATCGAGAGTGGTCTGAGTGAAGATGTAGTTCGCTTGATCTCCGCCAAAAAGGGGGAGCCAGAGTGGATGACAGAGAGAAGATTGGTGGCGTATCGTCATTTTCTGAAGATGAAAGTGCCGACTTGGGCACATCTAGAAGTGCCTGATATCGACTTTCAGGCTATAAGCTACTATGCCGCACCCAAGATAAAGGAGTCGCTTAACTCTATGGATGAGGTAGATCCAGAGTTGAAAAAGACATTCGACAAGTTGGGTATTCCGCTCGAAGAGCAGATGGCGTTGGCAGGTGTTGCGGTGGATGCCGTTATGGACTCGGTATCGGTAAAGACAACATTTAGAGATACATTAGCCCAGAAAGGGATTATATTCTGCTCAATGGCAGAGGCTATTAAAGAGCACCCTGAATTAATTAAAAAGTATCTGGGTAGTGTGGTGCCATATACCGATAACTACTATGCGGCACTCAATGCTGCGGTGTTCTCGGATGGATCGTTCTGTTACATCCCAAAGGGGGTGAGATGTCCAATGGAGTTGTCTACATACTTCAGAATCAACGCTTCGGGTACAGGTCAGTTCGAAAGAACTCTAATTGTCGCAGATGAAGGGTCGTATGTTAGTTATTTGGAGGGGTGTACAGCTCCTCAAAGAGATGAAAATCAACTACACGCTGCGGTGGTCGAAATCGTGGCACACGATAACGCAGATGTCAAATATTCGACAGTTCAAAACTGGTATCCAGGAGATAAAGAGGGTAGAGGTGGAATATACAACTTTGTGACAAAAAGGGGTGTATGCCATAGTGGTGCTAAATTATCGTGGACGCAGATCGAAACCGGGTCAGCTATAACGTGGAAATACCCAAGTTGCATTCTTTTGGGTGATGGTGCTGTGGGGGAGTTTTACTCTGTGGCGATGACTAATAACCATCAACAGGCAGATACCGGAACCAAGATGATACACATTGGGCGTAATACCCGAAGTAGAATCGTGTCGAAAGGTATATCTGCAGGTGTGAGCCAAAATGCATATAGAGGCTTGGTGAAGGTGGCGAAAGGTGCGGATAATGCCCGCAACTATTCGCAATGTGATTCATTACTTATAGGCGATAAGTGCGGAGCGCACACCTTCCCTGTGATAGATAACCACAACACATCTTCGATTTTGGAGCATGAGGCTACAACATCAAAAATTTCGGAGGAGCAACTCTTTTATTGCAACCAGAGGGGAATCTCTACGGAGGATGCCGTAGGGTTGATTGTTAATGGTTATGCAAAAGAGGTGCTTGCAAAGCTCCCTATGGAGTTTGCTGTGGAGGCACAAAAATTATTGGCTCTCAGCTTGGAGGGTAGTGTAGGTTAGGTTTAAGATTTAAAAGATATAGAGATGTTAAGTATAAAGAATTTACACGCTAATGTTGGCGAAAAAGAGATATTAAGAGGTTTGAACCTCGAAGTTAAGGCGGGTGAGGTGCACGCAATTATGGGTCCAAATGGTGCGGGTAAGAGTACGTTGGCATCTGTACTCGCAGGAAGTGAAAGGTTCACGGTGACGAGTGGAGAGGTTACATTTTTGGGAGAGGATCTTTTGGCGAAATCTATTGAGGATAGAGCTAAGATGGGTCTATTTCTTGGTTTTCAATACCCTGTAGAGATCCCGGGGGTTTCGATGGCTAACTTTATGAAGATTGCAGTTAACGAGCAGCGTAAATTTAGAGGTGAAGAGCCTCTTTCGTCGGGTGAGTTTTTGAAGATCATGAGGCAAAAAAGTTCTGTTGTTGAATTGGATGCAAAACTTACATCAAGATCTGTAAATGAGGGGTTTTCGGGTGGAGAGAAGAAGAAGAATGAGATATTTCAAATGGCAATGTTGGAACCAAAATTATCGTTCTTGGATGAGACGGATAGCGGACTCGATATTGACGCACTAAGAATTGTTGCGACGGGTGTAACGAAACTTAAAACGGCCGATAATGCTACAGTTGTTATCACTCACTATCAACGACTTTTGGACTATATAGTGCCAGATTTCGTGCATGTTTTGTATCGTGGTCGCATCATCTACTCTGGAGATAAAAGCCTAGCTTTGAAGCTGGAAGAGGAGGGTTACGATTGGCTTATCAATGACCACAAAGAGTAGTGAGGTATGGATAATTTTTTGAGATCTATCATAGAACGTGCGCTGCAAGGTGAGGAGTTGACATTTTCGAATGTTGATGACAATGAGCCGCTTATTATGGTAAACCCTACGGGACGGATAAAATTTGGTGTCGCAGAGGAGGATGCTGGGGTTGTTATTGTGCATTGTGCAGAGGAGAATAGCGAGGTGGAGTTTGAAATACTTAAGGGTGCAAACCTTTCGTTAGTAGAGCTTTTTATTGCCCCATCTAAAGTATCGATTAATGTCGATGTGGAGCAATATGCCAAGTGTAATATTACATCTTTTGATCTTGCTGGAGCATGTGCCAACTACAATATTTCGCTGAATGGCAAAGGGGGAGATGCGGAATTAAATATTTTGCAACTCACAACCGCAAAGGATCATTCAAATGTAAATGCAACTATTAAACATGCGTCGAGTGATTGTACAAGCCGATCAATGAGTAAATGTGTCGCATCGGGAAGTTCAGTCGGAGAGTTTCATGGTTTGGTATATGTTGCCAAAGATGCACAACGCACATCATCAGAACAGAATAGCAGAAATATTCAACTCTCTCCAGACGCACAAATCATAGCAGAACCGCAGTTGGAGATATACGCAGATGATGTAAAGTGTACACACGGAGCAACTGTCGGTCAGATGAACGACGAGGCGATATTCTACATGATGCAGAGAGGTTTAAGCAAAGAGTCTGCGCAGAAGTTGCATTTGGAAGGATTTGTGGCAGATGTTGTAAATCGTTGTAGTATACCATCTTTGACTGAAGAACTTGAAGTTTTGGTTGAAGAGAGGTTGCATAAAATATAAAACGAGCAGAGAATGTTTGATATCGAAAAAATACGCAAAGAGTTTCCAATTCTTTCTAATGAAATCCACGGAAAACCACTCGTCTATCTGGATAATGGCGCAACTGCGCAAAAGCCTGAGTGTGTGATTGAGATGGTTGACTATCTCCATAAAAAGTTAAATGCCAATATTCACCGTGGGGTTCACTACATGTCTGAAGAGGCAACATCTATGTATAAGGCATCACGAGAGTTGATA
>JAWXSU010000051.1:0-10541 GCA_044434245.1 Rikenellaceae bacterium
ATCCAGTCAACTGATGAACCAATACTTCACCTTGGACTTCGCTTAGGAGAGGGCACAGGTGCGATTTGTGCATATCCAATCATCGAGTCTGCCGTAAGAATGATCTGCGAAATGAGCTCTTTTCAAAAGGTAGCGGTAACAAAATATTTTTAAAAAAAAAGGGGGGGGGACAGTGTGGTCAAAAAGGGTTGACTAACCCCTACTCCACTCCCCTATCTCCATATTCATGAATTTTCCATCTTCGATTTGGAATCTTACGGCGGTGCGGAGTTTGTGTATGCCGTAGTTACCTGCAGCTCCGGGGTTTATGTGGAGGTGTTGGTGCGTTTGGTCATATATCACCTTTAGTATGTGCGAATGCCCCGCTATAAATAGATCGGGGCGATACTTCACTATTAACTCCCTAGCTTCGGGACGATATTTTTTGGGATAGCCACCAATATGAGTCATAAGGATCTTAGCTCCCTCGCACTCAAAAAACTCTACCGGGTGGTGAGCACGACGAAGATCCGCCCCATCAATATTTCCCCACACAGCACGGAGCGGTTTGTATGCAGCAATTTCATCTGCAAGTGCGAGTGTTCCGATATCTCCTGCATGCCATATCTCATCCACGTCACGCAAAAAATAGCGTAGCGTTTCATCAAACGTACCGTGTGTGTCAGATATAATGCCTATTTTCTTCATCTCTTGCCCCTAATGTTTATCACTCCAAAGTTGTGACATGCGCTCTGCGATTTTGCTCTCTGTAGGGTTTGTGCAGTTAGGTTCATAGAACTTCTGCCCCCGTAGAGTATCGGGCATAAACTCTTGATATGCAAAATTCCCGGGGTAATCGTGGGCATATTTGTAACCATCACCATACCCCGCCTCCGCCATGAGTTTGGTGGGGGCATTGCGCAGGTGAAGCGGCACGGGACGATTTGTCGTGTCGTGAGTAACCATCGCCATCGCTTTATTTATGGCAGCATAAGCAGAGTTAGATTTTGGACTTGTCGCCAAATATATCGTTGTCTCAGCAAGAGTGATACGAGCCTCGGGCATACCAATTTTATGCACCGTATCGAAACACGCATTAGCAAGCAACAACGCATTGGGGTTTGCAAGTCCCACATCTTCAGACGCTAGGATCACGAGTCTACGTGCAATAAAACGAGCCTCCTCTCCTCCTGCTAACATTCGAGCAAGGTAGTATATCGCAGCGTTTGGATCGCTTCCCCTCACCGACTTAATGAATGCCGAGATCACATCGTAGTGTTGTTCCCCATTTTTGTCGTATAGGGCAATATTTTGTTGCAAACACTCGGTGATAAAATCATTGGTGATGGTGATATCTCCCTCCGATGCACCAGCCACGACATCCAATATATTTAGTAATTTACGGGCATCTCCGCCTGCAAAAGTGAATAAAGCCTCCTTCTCGACAACCTCTATTTTTCGTCTCTGAAACTCCACATCGACACTAAGTGCGCGACTTAGCAGCTTGTCTAAATCACTATGCTGCAAAGGTTTTAAAATATAGACCTGACATCGACTAAGCAGAGGTGATATAACCTCAAACGAGGGGTTTTCGGTCGTAGCCCCCACAAGAGTGAATACCCCCTGCTCCACCGCTCCCAACAGTGAGTCTTGTTGTGATTTATTGAATCTATGGATCTCGTCAATAAAGAGAATAGGTTGCGCCGCATTGAAAAAACGCTCCTTTTTAGCCGTTTCAATCACATCACGCACATCCTTTACCCCAGATGTCACCGCCGAAAGTGTAAAAAAAGGACGATCCAAAGATGATGCAACAATCTTAGCCAGAGTCGTCTTACCAACTCCAGGAGGTCCCCACAATATAAACGAAGGTATATTTCCACTCTCGATAAATTTTCGAAAGATTCCACTCTGCCCCACCAGATGTTCTTGACCAATATAGTCATCCATCGAGGTGGGACGCAAGCGTTCTGCCAGAGGTGCTGCCATTATTTATTTATATATTTTTTTATTTGGTTAGCTACAGCATAAGCTAGATTTATGGGCACAGCATTACCTACCATTTTATACCCATAATCGACTTTTCTATATATAAATTCATAGTTATCTGGAAAACCTTGAATCCTTGCTACTTCACGAATACTCATTCGCCTATATAAATGCTCTTGACCAACTACAAATCGTTGTAGATTTGGCTCTAGTTTCTCCATTTTAGGTGCTTGAGGATGTAATTGACACTGTCTACCACTTGCTTGAACAGTAAAAGCAGGTTCATTCCAACCTCTAACTCTATTACGAGACATAAACATCGAGGAGTATGATCCAATAAAATACTCATGATTTGGTATTTTACATTTGCTACCATTTGTGTTATTCTTGTCCAATGCTGGTATCGCAGAATCCTTCAAATCCCAAATAGATTCCTTCAACGTAGGTTTATGAATCAACGGTGTAGGAAATACAAAATTTGTAATATTTAAATCCTTCCTAAACCCTACATAAAAAACACGTTCTCTATCTTCGGCAACATCATAATCATTTGCATTCAGCAATTTCATAAAGACATTATATCCAGCCTCATTAAATAGCTCCAAAAACTCCAACACTGCACAGCGATGTCGTTGAGCCAACATTCCCGATACATTTTCTGCAACGAAAAATAGAGGTTGTTTATCTCTTATTATTCGTATATATTCATAAAAAAGTTGACCTCGTGAATCGCTAAGACCTCTCAATGTACCCGCCTCACTCCACGATTGACAAGGAGGTCCTCCAATAATACCGCAAATATCATCAGGTAAATCAGCAGATTTAACATCTCTAATATCACACTCTAATAATTTAACGTCAGGAAAATTATGCCTAAACGTAGGACATATCTCTTTGTCATATTCATTAGCTATAATGGTATTAAATCCTGCCTTATGAAAACCTATATCTAACCCACCAGCTCCAGAAAATAAACTTATTATGTTCATCAAATTTTATAGGTTACTAAGATTGCACTTTTAAATTTGGCTGGATTATTTGGATTAGGAATCTTAATATCTACAATTTGCAGATTATCGTACTCTCTTCTTAAGTCATACAACATTTGTATGTTTTCCAATTTTCGAAGTTGTTTTTCATTTATTATCGCCATGAAATTAAATGAGTATTCACTATCTCGCTGATAAATTTTCCTAAATACCTTAAATGGGTTTTCAATACCCCACATTCCACGAACTCTTAAGTACGTAACTCCTAAGGGATCTATATTATTCACTCGCCCCAACTCTTTTGTTTCAGCAAACTCAACACCTTCAATACTTTCTACACCATTTTTAATGGTTGTTCTTATCCTCTCGTATGTTTCTTTATCTGCACAATAATCTTCGCCGTACACCATTGCTAAGGAGCTGAGATTTGAATTTTTAACAACTCCTACACAATACAACATATCCTTTTCACTCCACTCTTCGCATTCTCGACAAGCACTGCTTATCATAGGGCTATTTACATATAGTTTAGACTTTGGATAGCTACTATTTAATGCAAGAACACTATCATTACCTTCGATTTTCTTCACCTCTATAGCTAATCCATTTTTCAAAATTGAATCTGGTGGATTATTCTGATTGCCAAGGTAAGCAAATACCTTTGATATTTTTTGATCTCTAATTGTATCATCTAACTCACCTATAGTTCCCGCGAAAGCATCTTTTATGTACTCTTCCAAAGACAACCCCATGTTATTCATTCGGTTGCCTTTATCTAAGTACTCTTTTAAAATATATTGGTGATGACTAACAATGTCACAAATTGCATCAATAATGTTTCTCATAAATACACTTACTCCTTAACAGGCTCAATAGTGCTAAGATACAACTCGTCGAGTTGCGCTTGATCTATTTGTGATGGGGCGTCGATCATCATGTCACGACCTGCATTATTTTTTGGGAATGCGATGTAGTCACGTATAGACTCCACGCCGCCAAAGAGTGAACACAAACGGTCGAAACCAAATGCCAAACCTCCGTGTGGTGGTGCTCCGAACTTAAAGGCATTCATCAAGAATCCAAATTGCTCTTGAGCCTTTTCGGGGGTGAAGCCCAAAATCTCGAACATCTGACCCTGCAATTTCGCATCGTGAATACGGATAGAGCCTCCTCCAATCTCGACTCCATTACAAACAAAGTCGTATGCATTAGCACGTACCTTACCTGGATCTGTCGCAAGGAATTCAATATCTTCAGGCTTTGGAGATGTAAATGGATGGTGCATAGCGTAGTAGCGTCCACTCTCCTCATCCCACTCAAATAGAGGGAAGTCGACAACCCAAAGTGGTGAGAATTTAGTGTTATCACGAAGTCCCAACTTTTCAGCCACCTCTAAGCGCAAGGTGCATAGTTGTGTGAGAGCCTTAAACTTCTTGCCACACAATATAAATACCATATCTCCAGCCTTAGCTCCCACCTTTTCTGCGATTGCCTTAACCTCCTCGGGGGTGTAGAATTTGTCGATTGATGATTTCGTTGCACCATTAGCCTCGACGCGAATCCACACCAAACCCTTTGCTCCAACTTGTGGACGTTTCACAAAGTTTGTCAACTCGTCAATTTGTTTGCGAGTGTATGACGCACACCCTTCAGCCGCAAAACCACACACATACTCAACATCATCGAAAACCGAGAATCCATGCCCCTGAGTAAGAGCTGTCAAATCCGAAAACTCCATACCAAAACGAATGTCTGGCTTATCCGAACCATACCTCTCCATCGCCTCCAACCAAGGCATACGAGGGAAAGAGTCTGTCATCTCGATTCCCATAACATCTTTGAACATATATTTTGCCCAACGCTCAAATGTTGAGAGCACATCTTCCTGCTCAACAAATGCCATCTCACAGTCGATTTGCGTAAACTCTGGTTGACGATCTGCACGCAAATCCTCGTCACGGAAACATCTAACGATTTGGAAATATTTGTCATAACCCGCCACCATTAGCAACTGCTTAAATGTTTGAGGTGATTGAGGTAGAGCGTAAAACTCATTGGGATTCATACGGCTAGGCACAACAAAATCACGTGCTCCTTCGGGTGTAGATTTAATGAGGTATGGAGTCTCAATCTCCAAAAATCCCTCACTGTCGAGGAACGTACGCACGGCATGAGCAAGTTTGTGGCGCAATATCATAGCACGTTGAAGTGGTCCACGGCGAAGATCCAAGTAACGATACTTCATACGCAGGTCATCACCACCATCCGAATTCTCCTCGATGGTGAATGGTGGGGTATCGGCAGCATTAAGGATATTGAGTGACTGAGCGGCAATTTCGATCTCGCCTGTATCCATCTTTGGATTTTTAGATGAACGCTCAATGACTTTTCCCTCAACTTGCAAAACATATTCACGACCCAACTGTGCAGCTATAGCTTTCGTAGCGTCGTCCGAGTGCTCCTCCACGACGATTTGAGTGATACCGTAACGGTCACGCAGGTCAATAAATGTCATCGAACCTAGGTTACGCACCTTTTGCACCCATCCCGAGAGGGTGACTGTTTGGTTGACATTGGCAGCACGAAGCTCGCCACAGGTATGTGTTCTGTACATATGTATTGTATTTTTATATTGTTTTCTTATCTTTGCAAACGTACAAAGGTAATAAAAAAATGGGAGAGACTCCCCTAAAAAGCAAAGAAAATGGAGCGAGAAGATGAAAATTTCATGCGCAAAGCACTACACCAAGCCTCACTAGCGTTATCGCTGGGGGAGGTTCCCATTGGTGCTGTAATTGTCGCCGGGGGGCAGGTTGTGGGTCGTGGACACAACCTTGTCGAAACGCTGCAAGATGCCACGGCACATGCCGAGATGCAGGCAATAACTGCAGCAGCATCTACGATTGGAGGAAAGTATCTCACGGAGTGTACTTTATATGTCACAGTCGAACCTTGTGCGATGTGCGCAGGAGCTTTAGCGTGGAGTCAAATTGGGCGTGTGGTATATGGTGCTGAGGATATCAAACGTGGGTACAGACACTACTGCGAAGATATGTTTCACCCAAAGACAAAAATCACAGCAGGTGTACTCGCCAAAGAGTGCGAGGATTTAATGCTCTCTTTTTTCACTAAATTGAGATGATTTACCGATATATATATTGCAAAATCGAAAAAAACATTTAAATTTGCATGATGTAACCATGATAACTAAAACATTTAAAATATAAAACACATGAAAAAGCTTATTTTATCAGCTATGGCTTTTGCTCTTTCGGCATCTGCCGTAATGGCTCAAAGCGAAGAGATCAAAACAAAGTACAACGAGGCGGCAACTGCATTCGGTGCTAAGGATTATGCTACTGCAGCGGCAGCATTTACTAGCGTCATCGATGACGGTATGGATGATGAGGGATCAGAGAGTTTAGTTGCTACAGCGAAGGCTAACTTGCCTGCTTGTTACTATCAATTAGGTTTGGCTGATGCTAAGACTAAGAACTTTGATGGTGCGATTGAGAATCTAACAAAGTCGGCTAACTTTGCGGAGTTGTACGATGCAGTTCCAGATATCGCAAAGGCTAAGAGTTTGGCTGGTAAAATCTACCAAGCACAAGGAGGTAGCGCATTTAACGATAAGGATTACGCTACTGCAACACCTATCTTTGAGAAGGGTGTTGAGATGGATCCACGTAACACAAAGATGGCTAACTGGTTGGGTATCTGTTATTGCGAGACCGGTGACCTACAAAAGGGTATGGAGGTGTTCGCAGGGATCATGGAGATGGGTGCAACAAACCCTAAATACGCTGCAGATGCTGAGACTGCAAGTGCAAACATGAACCTTTATATCAACAACAAAGTAGCTGAACTCCAAGGAAATAAAGATTACGATGGTGTTATTACAATGGCTGACGAGATGCTTACTAGCAACCCATCAAATGCAACAGCTGCAAAGGTTCGCCTACAAGCATACATGGACAAAAAGGATTACAATAAGGTGATTGAGTTGGGTGCAGCTGCTGCCGAGATTCAAACATCCGACGAGGAGTCTAGCAACGTACACTTCATCGTAGGTGCTGCATACAACGCTAAGGAGATGAAACCACAAGCTATCGCCTCTCTTCAAAAGGTGACAGCAGGAGATAATGTTGCTACAGCAAAATCTATCATCGCTGAGTTGAGCTCTGCTGAGTAAATCTCACTATTGCACAAATATTATTGAGGGCGATCCATACTAGGGTCGCCCTCTTGTTTTAAAGGGATAATCATGATTACCGATTTCAGACTCAATGTTTTTATCACCGTTGCACGCAGCCTAAGTTTCACTCGTGCAGCGGCAATTCTCAATATTTCGCAACCCGCAATATCGAAACATATCAAGGAGCTGGAGAGAGATTTTGGAGAGGCTCTTTTCGACCGCAAAGGTAATACTATATCGCTGACACCCAAAGGGCGAGATATAATACCACATGTTGAGACTATCTTGGGGAGTTACAACACCCTTAACGACACAATAAAGAGTGAAGACTCCCTCTACGAAGGGGTGTTGCATGTCGGGGCATCTACAACGATCGCTCAATATGTGTTACCATCAATCTTGGCGCAGTTCAATAAGCGATATCCTCGTGTGTCGTTATCTGTAATTAGCGCAAATAGCGACAATGTGGTTAATGCACTCAAACGCAAGGAGATAGATATCGCTATAATTGAGGGAGATAATACTGATAGCTCGGTGCATTACACTCCATTTGCCAACGATGAGATTGTCTTGGTGTCGACGAGAGGAGGTGTCGAGAGGCTGAAGATTGAAGATATCACGAAACTCCCTCTGCTCATTAGGGAAGAGGGGTCGGGTACTTTGTCCGTTATTATGTCGGCTCTTCGAGAGAATGGAATATCTCGCAAAAGCCTTAATATCAGGATGCAACTTGGCAGTAGTGAGGCAATTCAGAGGTATGTAAAATCCTCTGACACATACGCTTTTCTATCAATTCTTGTTGCTCGTGACCATATCGAACGTGGGGAGTTAAAAGTTGTAGAAGTGGAGAATATGAAGATATCTCGACAATTTAGATTCGTTTCGAGACACGGACAGAGTAGACGACTTCTCGATCTATTTAGAGATTTTTGCCGTAGTCATTATAACTTTTAGTTATCCAGCACAATAAATTGCATCTTGTATATGTGATACACAGGTGGTATCTTTGCATTGTAAAAGAAAACATAATCACCATGCAAAACTCAAAAAAAACACACGCATTAAAACATGTAATTCGCAGATATCGCAAGACACTATTCATTCTGTGCGCCATTATTTGTGCCACGCCATACATCTCAGCACCTGCTGCTCTTGTTGCTGGTTTTCTTTTCACCCTCGCCTTCGGTCACCCTGCACCAAAGATGTCGTCATCGGTAACTTCTTGGTTGCTCAAAGCATCGGTTGTAGGTATTGGATTTGGAATGAATATCCAAGAGGCTGCCACAGCGGGACGTGATGGAATATGGCTCACGGTATGTTCTATAACAATCGTGCTTAGTGTGGGTTATGTGTTGGGTAGATGGATGGGGATCGATCGACGTATGGCACATCTAATATCTTCGGGCACTGCGATTTGCGGAGGAAGTGCAATAGCGGCGG
This sequence comes from Rikenellaceae bacterium, assembly GCA_044434245.1. GTDB lineage: Bacteria > Bacteroidota > Bacteroidia > Bacteroidales > Rikenellaceae > Alistipes. The sequence continues at coordinate 8,593 of JAWXSU010000051.1, forward strand.
TAGCACCTACAATAGAGGCTAAAAGTGAGGAGATATCAATATCGTTGGGGGTGATTTTTCTACTTAACTCTATCGCTCTTATCATATTTCCCATCATGGGGCACTACTTTGGTCTCACACAACATCAATTTGGATTATGGAGCGCAATCGCCATTCACGACACAAGTTCAGTGGTAGGTGCTGCAGCAACATACGGAGAGGAGGCTCTCAAAGTTGCAACGACCGTAAAACTCACTCGTGCATTGTGGATAATACCCGTATCACTACTCTCGTTGATGTTGTTTAGATCTAAAACAAAAAAGATCTCTATCCCATGGTTTATATTTCTATTCATCGGAGCGATGGCTCTCAACAGCACCTTCGACTTGGGGGTTGTCTCTTCGACTATCTATCACTTGTCGAAAAGTATGCTTGTCGTAACACTATATCTCATAGGTTCAGCTATATCTATCAGAGCACTAAAGAGTACAGGAGTCAAACCCATAGCTTTAGGTGTTTTGCTATGGGTTGTGATCTCAGCAATCTCACTATTTGCAATAGTAAACTTGGGGAGTTAGCCGACCATACTACCTCCCCGACTCAATAACAAGTGTCGCTATTTTTGTGTTGTACACCTCGGCGGCAAGCAGCTCTTCGAGTGATATATGCATTCGATATCTCCAGTAGTGACGCGAAGAGGCAGGTATATTTATCCTCTCTGAGTTACGATCCTCGGCACGCAACGATTTATCTATCGACAACCAATCTTGCAGAGGGAGAATTGTCCACATCGCAGGTGATGCGAGGTGTTGTGAGATGATCTTCTCGCAGATGTATGGCTCTGGATCTTGGCTAGCATCGAAACCTTCGATACCCAACACCTCTGCAACATACCTTTGCGATAGAGACTCATCTTCGCCCAACCATGCACGCAGAGGTGTCATATCGTGGGTTGAAGTTGTGCAAACCGTGTGGTAGTCATACCTTTCGGGATTAGCAAACGTCACCGCAGGATCTTTGGGCATGCGTTGAATTTCGAGAGCTAAAATACTCAATTTCTCCATCACTTCCGGAACACAACTAGGTATCATTCCCAGATCCTCTCCACACGTCAACATATCCGTAGCCCCGACAAGTGCAGGGAGTTTTGCAAAAGCCTCCGTGAACCAAAAGTCGTTGTGGCGATGGTAGTAAAAATTGTTATATAGTGCATCGTAGCTACGTTTATCAGCCTCACTCATAGCACGATACTTGAATGTTCCCTGTGCCGAAATTCGTGGATGATAGTACCCTTTTTTGTATGGATCTTCGATAAATAGCACCTCATCGAGAAGTGTCATCAAAGGGAGATGCAAAGATTCATCCTCCACCTTCTGTGCGATCTTAGCTTGTGTGTTATATGTGGTTTTCAAAGCATAGCCCACCCCACCTTTACACTTTTTAAGATATTTTTTCTCCACCTCATTTGCGCTCTCTGCAAAAAGTTCACGCAGCAACCAATGGTTAATATCGGGTTGTACATACGATTTATTGAAGCTAAACCCATACCCCTCGATCTCCTCCTCCGAGAGTGGCATCGCAGGGCTAAAGTGCCCCAAAAGTCCATGCACAGCATCGAGAGGAATCTCCCAAATTCTGAAAAATCCGAGGATATGGTCTATACGATATGCGTCAAAATACTCCGCCATTTTTTTGAAACGAGCACTCCACCATGCATATCCATCCTTAGCCATCTCACGCCAGTTATATGTCGGGAATCCCCAATTTTGCCCCAAAACCGAGAAGTCATCCGGAGGTGCACCAGCTTGAGAATTTAGGTGAAAGAGTTTGGGCGTAACCCACACATCGACACTCGTACGACTCACACCAATAGGAATATCACCCTTGAATGCAACCCCCTTAGATCGAGCATACTCCCTCGCCTCTAGGAGTTGGATGTGGAGGTTATATTGTACAAAGTAGTAGTACGC
>JAWXSU010000052.1:0-10377 GCA_044434245.1 Rikenellaceae bacterium
GATGAGATTTTTTGCTGTTGAATTGAAAATATAGTGGTTCTACATTGAGATTTAAAAGTTAAAAATATCGCTCCAAGAGTGCTGTTAAAAATATGACAATAATTATTTTGCACTACTTAGATTCTGGATTATCTCTATTTTATCTAATTGAATTCATCCTAACGCTTGCTTTGACAAGAGCTATAGCTCTGATGCGAGATATCTCGATCTCCTTTTCTGCGTGGTGGATATTTTGACTCACAAGTTTCACACGTGTTGGATCGTCGGATTTTTGAATATATTTCACCGTGACATACTCCTCTCCATCGATATCAATCGAAAGGAGGTACATATCACCCCAGAAGATATCGGAGATGTCGGAAATTTGTTTGTAAAGCACAATGTCACCACTTTTGAGAAGGGGGTACATTGAGTCACCTACGATATATATCGCCCCATCGCATTTGGGCAGATTGGGGATATGTATATAATTTAGAGGTGTCGCATTCTCGGGTTTTGTAAATAGAGGAACAAGCCCAGCAGTCCCCTCAATCGAGTACAAAGGCACGCTTTGAAGCGGTAGCGAAGAGTCAGTTCTTAGTGTGAACTTTTTGAGATCGGGAGCTGCGTTGAACATATTTCCCACACCTGTCTCCATCCAATCGCCATTTACGTTAAATTCTTGAATTAAAATATTCAGGTTTCGAGACGATAGTCCAGCCTTACCAGTCTCGATCATTGATAGGGCAGCTTTTCCTACCCCAAGTCGTTGAGCTAGTTGCTCTTGTGTGAATCCGAGTTCTTTGCGAACCTCTCTAAACCTTTTGTTTATCATAAAACTATAAGTATTAATTATAACAATTATTGAACCTAAATGTTTAATTATTGAATTTAAGCCTTATCTTTGTCTAACAAAGTTAATAATATTATTTTCAAAAGCAATAGGTTAAACATAAAAGTTTTAAAAATCATGTATATATTATCAAGTGCCATATATTCAAAAATGGCAAAACATTTACTCGATGAAATAGGCTCAGAGAGCTATTTCTCGGGGGTTATTGACTTTTCGCAGCTCGATAGTGAGGGGCGAGATGTTGAGTGTCATGTCGTCGCATCGCTTATCATATATTGGTCAAAAATTAGTAATCCTGAGTGTGATATGTCAGTTATTTCAAATATTGTACCTGTGTGGATCGAGTGCCATACAATAGTCGATATGGAGGAGAAAATCAACGATTTTGATATGTCGGAACTTAACCATTGCATCTGCGCATGGGATTAGTTACCCCACCACCTTTAGTCGCTCCGCCATCGTTGGAGGAGATGACACGAACGTTGTGCCCTTTTATGGAGTTTAGCGGATTCCACTCAACATACTATCGTTTGTTGGAGGAGTTCGCAGTGGGACGGGTGCGCAAACTTATAGTCACTATGCCTCCGCAACATGGCAAAAGTCAGGGTGCAACGACAATGTTGCCGGCGTATATGTTGGGGTTGAATCCCGATCTGAAAATTGCAATCGCATCATATTCATCATCGTTGGCATCCAAATTCAATCGTCGTGTGCAGAGGCTTATAGATTGCGATGACTATGCTGCATTTTTTCCCGACACCACCATCAAACATGGTTCGAAACCCCCCAATTATATTCGTACTTCCGACGAAGTGGAGATTATAGCTCACCAGGGGTCGCTGCTATCTGTGGGGCGAGAGGGTGCATTAACGGGAAATCGTGTCGACTGTTTTATTCTCGACGACCTATATAAGGATGCTATGGAGGCAAACTCGCCACTCGTGCGAGATAACTGTTTGGAGTGGTACACTTCGGTCGTTAAGACCCGTATGCACAACACCTCCAGTGAGTTGATTGTATTCACCAGGTGGCATGAGGAGGATCTTATCGGCACGTTGTGTCAAAGAGAAGAGTATGAGAAGTTTACTAGCTTCGAACAGATTGATACTCTTGAGCCATACAAGTGGTTGTACCTAAACTATGAGGCTATAAAGAGTACTCCGCCAACGCCTCTAGATCCTCGTGAGGTGGGGGAGGCTCTATGGTCACAGCGGCAGAGCGTGGAGTTGCTCAAGCAGAAACGTGCTCTTGACCCTCTGCGTTTTGAGTGTATGTATCAGGGTAACCCCTCCACACGTGAGGGGCTTTTGTATGGCGATAATTTTGAGGATTACGAATTTCTGCCAGCCACAATTCTTCGACGAGGGAACTATACCGACACCGCAGACACGGGAGATGATTATCTCTGTTCGGTGAACTATGCCGTAGATTTCGAGGGGGTTATATATGTCACGGATATTGTCTACACGCGAGAGCCGATGGAGGTGAGTGAACCCCTTGTGGCGGCACTGCTACGTGACGAAGATATACCCGTGGCTCGTATCGAGAGTAACAACGGAGGTCGAGGTTTTGCTCGTGCTGTGCAGCGTCTAGCCCCCGATGTTAAGGTCGAATGGTTCTATCAGAGTGCCAACAAAGAGGCACGTATTCTCTCAAATTCCGCAACAGTTCTTCACCGCTTGCGTATGCCTAAGAATTGGCGACAACGATGGCCAGAACTCGCCGCACACCTCACCACATATCGCCGCCAGTATAGGTCAAATAGGTGGCACGATGCCGCCGATGTTGTGACCGGAGTTGTGGAGGTTGAGGTGCGAGATAAAGCCTCGAAACGCTCTACGTTGCGTTTCTTGTAGATGCTCTCCTTATTCGAATATAACTTTAGCCGCCTTGTCGAATTCAGGTAGCGGGGCAGGTTCGAAGTTGGAGTATCCGCAAGCTATGACACATAGAGCATCATCTCCTTCGGGAATATTGACCACCTCACGCACCACCTCAATCGCCTTTGCGCCATTGGGTTCTGCTTGGAGTTGAGGTCGATCTTGAACATGCACCCAGCACGATGCTAGCCCCTCATCTACGCATACGAGTTGTAGGGTAGTGGCACTAATAGCGCAATTCACCTCCCAAAGGTCGGTGGCAGATGTGTCGCCACAGATGATGATTGCGCAGGGGGCGTTTTTCATAAATGACGATCCGTAGTCTCGCATCGTAGATAGCTTTTCGATCTTCTCGGGAGATGTCACGACGATGAACTTTGTGGAGTGTGAGTTTCGAGAAGATGGGGCTAGGAGTGTTGTCTCTAGCATTCGTGCTATAACCTCTTGAGGTACTTTTGTGTCTAAGAATTTGCGTGTGCTGCGACGTTTTGAGATGATATCTTTTAGCTCCATGGTGTTTGATTTTGATTTGAAATTTTGTCAACATCGCAAATGTAATATTTTTTTTGTACATTTGACAAAATTGACAATATCAATATGAAACAAAATATAAAAGTGGCGATAGTCTATGATTTCGATGGTACGCTATCGCCCAAAAACATGCAGGAGTTTAGTTTTATTCCCGAGTTGAATATCACCCCCGAAGAGTTCTGGGATAGTGCCGATTCTTTGGCGCGGGAGCAGGATGGCGATTCGGTGTTGGCGTATATGTCGCGCATTGTTGAGTCTGCACGCCAAAGGGGGATTCGACTCACGAGGGATAATTTCAGGCGTTGGGGGTCGGACGTGGCGCTGTACGATGGTGTCGAGGAGTGGTTTTCGAGGGTTAATGAGTATGGTCGTAGTCGAGGTATTGAGATTCAACACTACATCAATTCGTCGGGGTTAAAGGAGATGATCGAGGGGTGTAAAATAGCTCATGAGTTTCATAAGATCTACGCATGTTCATACCTATATAATAATGAAGGCGAGGCGTATTGGCCTGGAGTGGCAATAAATTACACCAACAAAACGCAGTTTATATTCAAGATCAACAAAGGTATCGAGACGGTGCACGACAACACCCGGGTGAATGAATATGTCGAGGAGTATCTGCGCCCAATCCCTTTTAGGCACATAATATTTGTGGGTGACGGAATGACCGATATCCCCTGCATGAGGCTGGTGAAAAACGGTGGAGGGTATGCTATTGCGGTCTACGACCCCTCGCATGACGATGTCCCCGAGAAGATGTTACCCCTAGTGCAACATAGTAGAGTGAACCATGTATGCAAGGCGGACTATCGCAAAGACGAAGAGATGGATCGCCTCCTAGCACGCATTCTCGACAAAATAAAAGCCGATTATTACATCTGGCAGCTAGAGGTTGAGAATAATAATCGATAAAAAGTGGTTAATATTTTGTGTATCGAGAATTTATGATTATCTTTGTGCGCTATTTATTAACTAATTTAACACATTACAACAATGCCAAAAATGAAAACAAATGCCGCTGCTAAGAAGCGTTTTTCTTTCACCGGCACAGGAAAGATCAAGCGTAAACACGCTTATCACAGCCACATCCTGACCAAAAAGAGCACAAAACAAAAGCGTAACTTGTGCTACTCAGGTACTGTATCTGCAGTAGATGAGCGCAAAATTAAGAACTTGTTGGTTAAGTAATTCTTACACCACACAAGCTCAAATTATTTTATTAATCTAGGAGTGACCCAGCCCCAAAGAGTGTGAGAGAAACACACCGCTGATAACTCCTCACTAAAACTTTTCAAATATGCCACGTTCAGTCAATGCTGTTGCGTCACGCACACGTAGAAAAAAGGTTTTGAAACTTGCCAAGGGTAACTTTGGTTCAAGGGGAAATGTATGGACAGTAGCCAAAAATACTGTCGAGAAGGGTTTGCAGTATGCTTATGCACACCGTGCCCTAAAGAAGAGAACATATCGTTCTTTGTGGATTGTTCGTATCAATGCTGCGGTTCGCGCACAAGGTATGACCTATTCAGAGTTTATCGGTAAGCTCAACGCTAAGGGAATCGTTATCAACCGTAAGGTTATGGCTGACCTCGCAATGAACGAGCCACAGGCTTTTGTTGCAATCGTTAACGCAGTTAAATAGCAAATATTCGCTCTTCACGGAGAGTTGATATGGGTCATCCGCTGAAAAGTGGGTGACCTTTTTTTTGAAAATTCAGGGATATTTTATACCTTTGTGGTAAGAGGGAGAAAATAGAACTCCCCTAAACTAAAACCAAGATATATAGAAAAAGAAAGTTTTACGAAATATTATATAGAATTTTAATTGTTTATTAAGTAGTGTAAAACAATTATTGTCATATTTTTAAAAGCACTCATGGAGCGATATTTTACCCTACTTAGCTTCTCAAAAACGACCATTTTTTAGCCGATAATACAAAACATCTCAATTAAGCAGGTGGAGTTCGCACGATTTAGTGCGACTCGGCTTGTTGAGGTGTGGGCGCATGGTCGTGCCTGAGAAGCTGCTTGCCGATGTCGTGCTTTTTTGTACCCATAGGTGGCGAATATTTAGATGCGATGGAAAAATTTGATGGTCGCTGGGGTATTCTCAGCTCTTTAACCACGAGAGCAAACAATGGGAGGTGTATAGATCATACTCCAAAGGTGAATATTGGTGGGAGGCGAGAGGCGACGAAATCGTAGATCACCTCGCAGGGGTAGAGCCGCTTGTCTATCTATATTCGTTTGATAGCCAAGATGGGAGAGTTCAACTATTTAGCGAAACAGGGGTGGAGGTTTATTTTTTAGAGCCAGTGATTGGATGATTAAATCTCTATTATTTAAACGTTGTCGAGCAGGAGGGTTTGATGCCTGATTTTAGAATGGTGCTTTTTTGTGGTGTGAAAGAGTAAAAAAGGCGTAAAGTTTTTGAAAAGTTAGATAAAAATATTACCTTTGCATATGGTGCATTTTGCGCTATTCGTTGGTAAATAACTAAATAATCTATAAAACCTAAAAACCTATGCGAACAATCGGAAAATTGATCGTGTCTCTGCTGTTGATAGTTGCGATACTACCAGTGCAGGCTCAGAAGAGTGCAAAGACATGGCAGGAGGCTGCAGTACAGCTCCGTAAAGATGTTGAGGCTGGTAAAATCGAGGGTGTAAAGCCGCTCTTTACTGGCATCAAAAAGTTTCAACAAGATCCAGAACCTATAACTTATGACCTCACGGGGGTTGATAGGTTAGTTATCAGATTCGATGATGCCGGTAATGGTAATGCTTGGGATCACATGGTGCTAGGAAATCCAATACTTACGGATCTCGATGGCAACAAAAAGAGTCTGCTCGAAATTAAGGCGACAGAGGGTTTTGGCGAGGAGAACTCCCCAAAGTATAATGAGAATATGCGTGGCGGTGCTTTGTCGATAAACAAACATCGATATGAGAAGGGTATTTGTGTCCATGCGGTAGGTTATATGATATATGACTTTGGAGGCAAGTACAAGTCGTTGGATGTCGAGGTTGGAATTGATGGCGCAGGAAGAACTTCGTCGAGTGCGATATTTAGCTTTAGCGATGCTCGTCTAGATCCTGAGACTCTTATCAAAGCTCTAAAGCCAGAGTTTGCGAAGTCGATAAATGACTATCTATACTCAACAAATATCACACCCGTAGAGTTTATCTTTCAACTAGGAGGAAAGGATGTCGAGAAGAGAGCAGTTGAAACAATCATAAAGAAAAAGGAGACTCCAAATAAAGAGTACTACACAGCAAAGGTTGCGGAGTACGATAAGTTGGTGGGCGACAAACGAGTATTTGCGTATATGGCATTGGCTCAAGAGTTGGTTACAATCAGAGACTTAAACGATAAGTTAAAGTGGGTTAACACGGAGGCTATGGCTTTGTATCTTGATGATATGAAATCAAATAGTGCGTTCGATTACGCTTCGGTGAAGGCAGACTACGACAAACTTGTTGCGATGTATGACCAAACGGCGGATCAACTAAGCAAGGGTAATCCAGAGTTTATTGCTCAAGCTAAGGAGATACTGTCGCTTCGTGATAAGATCATCTTCGCAAATCCACTCCTCGATAGCGAGATTCTTGTATCAAGATTCCAACTCGGAGGTACAGCTCGTAAAGATATGGCTCCAGCGTTAGGAACACAAAGCAACAACTGGAGTAACCAAGAGTCGGCAAGACGTGCGGGTTTCGTGTCGGAGATTGCGGTAATCTCGAACCTTCGTGATAAGGCTGAGTTGCGCACGGTATATGCACCAGAGAATGGCTCTCCAATATCAGACCTTCGTCTGCACTGGGATGGCGACAAGGCGATGTTCACCGGAATCCAAGAGGATGGTCGTTGGAATATCTTCGAGGCCGATATCAAAAATGGTGGCGCAGAGAAGTTGATGGAGATCCCCGAGCCAGATATCGAGTTCTATGATGGTACATATCTTCCAGATGGACGTATTATTATTACATCTAACATCGGTTACCAAGGAGTACCTTGCGTAAGTGGTTCTGACCCTGTGGGTAATATGATTCTATACACTCCCGAGACTAAAAACTTCCGTCGTGTGACATTCGACCAAGATGCGAACTGGAACCCAACTATCACAAATGATGGTAAGGTGATGTATACTCGTTGGGAGTATACTGATTTGACTCACTACTACTCTCGTATCGTGATGACTATGAACCCAGATGGAACAGAGCAAAGAGCACTGTATGGAAGTGGTTACATGTTCCCAAATAGTGTGTTCGATATGGAGTCAATCCCAGGACATTCATCTGCATTTGTGGGTATTATCTCGGGTCACCATGGTATTGCTCGTTCGGGACGTTTGATTTTGTTCGATCCTAAAAAATCTCGTAAGGGAGCTGCAGGTATGTTGCAAGAGATCCCTTATCGTGGTCGTGAGATCGAAGAGGTTGTGAAGGATAGATTGGTAGATAATGTATGGCCTCAATTCATCAAACCTTCTCCAATCAATGATAAATATTATTTGGTTGCGGCGAAACTATCTCCAGAGTCATTGTGGGGTGTTTATTTGGTCGATGTATTCGATAATGTAACTTGTATATATGAGGATGAGGGTGAAGGATTTATCGATCCTATGATGTTGCGTAGTTCCACTACTCCTCCTGCAATTCCAGATAAAGTAAACCTCGAAGACAAGGAGGCTACAATCTTTATCCAGGATATTTATGAGGGTGAGGGTCTACCCGGAGTACCTCGTGGTACAGTTAAAGAGTTGCGTATTTTCACATATGAGTATGCATACCTTGAGACTCGATCAGATCACAACTGGCACGGTATTCAGTCGGGATGGGATATCAAACGTATGTTGGGTACAGTTCCTGTAGAGGAGGATGGCTCGGCAATTTTCAAGGTGCCAGCTAACACACCTATCGCAATTCAACCTGTGGGTGAAGATGGTGCAGCAATACAGTGGATGCGTAGCTGGTTCACGGGTATGCCTGGAGAGGTTGTTTCGTGTATCGGATGTCACGAGGATTTGAACCAAATTGCTATGCCTAAGCGTGTTGCGGCGTCTACTATGCAGCCTCATAAACTTACTCCACCCGAGGATGGGGTGCGTTCTATGACCTTTGATTTAGAGATTCAACCTATATTAGATAGAGCTTGTGTCGCTTGTCACAACGGTAAGAAGGCGTTTGATCTTTCGGATACCAGCAAGGATAGATTCGGTTACACAAACTCTTACTTGAATTTCCACCCATACATTCACCGTCAAGGTGGTGAGGGAGACCAAACAGTATTGAGCCCATACGAGTACCACCCTAACACTAGTGAGCTTGTACGTATCCTCAAGAAGGGTCACTATAATGTGAAACTTACTGATAAAGAGTGGCGTACACTCTATAATTGGATCGATTTCAATGCACCAGACAAGGGATTCTTCAACGCAAACACTCCAATAAAGACACCGGTATGTGGTCAAGATCAGATCGCACGTCGTATCTATTTGGCTGATACGTATGCAAATGGAGCAGGGGTAGATTGGCAAAAAGAGCTTACGGATTATGCTGAGCTTCTAAAGAGCAAGGGCGAGATTAAGCCAGAGATGCCAGAGCCGATTAAGGCTGCGAAGGTGAAGGAGGCAAAAGCTAAGGATTGGCCATTCAAGGCTACGGCAGATAGCAACAAGAAGAGCATCGAGATTGGCAATGGTATAAAGATCAACTTCGTTCGTATCCCAGCGGGAGATTTTGTGATGGGTAGCAATTCGGGCGAGAATGACGCAAAACCAGCAGGCAAGGTATCTATCGATAAGGAGTTCTGGATGGGTGAGATCGAGGTTTCGAATGAGCAATTTAATGCTATATATCCAGAGCACTCAAGCCGTTATATGGATCAACAGTGGAAGGATCACGTGAACCCAGGTTATCCAGCATTCTTGCCAGAGCAACCTGTTATCCGCGTAAGTTGGGAAGAGGCGATGGCATATTGCGAGGAGTTGAGCAAAATGACCGGTCTTAAGATTACTCTACCTACTGAGGCTCAGTGGGAGTGGGCGTGTCGTGCCGGAACTGATACAGATTTCTGGTATGGTGACCTGAATAGTGACTTCGGAAAGATGGAGAACTTGGCGGATAAGACCTCAAATTTATTTGCTGTGTCGGGTCTTGATCCACGTCCAATGTCACCAGATAATTCAATGTATAAGCACTACGCATTCCTACCTAAGGAGGAGAGTGTAGATGATGGAAGTCTTATCCAAACAAAGGGTGCAAGTTACCAAGCTAACCCATTTGGATTATATGATATGCATGGAAACGTTGCGGAGTGGACTCGTTCGGATTATCTCCCTTACCCTTACGGAAAGAGCAAGGAGGAGGCTGAGTACAAGGTTGTACGTGGAGGATCATGCTTAGATCGTCCAAAGAAGTCGACTTCACACTCACGTCGTGGATACTTCCCATTCCAACGTGTTTATAACGTGGGATTCCGTGTTATAATCGAAGAGTAAGATGTGTAATAACGTGGGTTCGAGTTTTCGAACTCACGTTATTTAAATATGCGCTAGGCTGGAGTACCTCCGGTGAGTTGAGTGCTCCTTAAAGAGTTGATTTATATTGCACTTCGAGAAAACGAAAAAGATAGTCTATATTTTGGTTTCGAATAAATTCGACCAAATATAGACTATCTTTTTTTTATATTATAGTACCCTCAATGTGTAATCCTATATAGAGGGTAAGCATGATGTAACGATGGTGGTGCTCTATCGAGCTATTGCATACTTGCTTTTTTTAGGGCGATTCACCCATAGCGTGTTTTGATTGTATGACCTAAAGCTCGGAGCCTTTTTATCTTTTTGCGAGATGTTTAACCTTTTGGCATCGATCTCGAACCTATCGAATTGCCAATCAATAGCCAATATCTCATCATCCCAGATAATCGAAGATGCCTCCACTGGGTCGAAATCTTCGGTGTAGTTACACACCACCTCGCTGTTTTGTTCCAAGGTGAGGAATCCATGAGCGAAATATGGTGGCACATAGAACATCCTCTCGTTTTCGATAGTTAGCTCCACGGCATGTGATGCACCAAAGGTTTTGCTTTCGGGGCGAAGGTCACCCCCCACAGCGAGCACACGTC
>JAWXSU010000053.1:0-10343 GCA_044434245.1 Rikenellaceae bacterium
TCCGTTTTTCATATTGTTTAAGTATTAATATAATTATAAGTTTTTTTGTAACTCTCCACAACAAACTATGTGCCATCACAAAAAGAGTGACATTTTGACACAAAAATGGCAGTTCACAACTATAATGAACTGCCATTTTTATTAATTGAGGATGCTTTTTTATAACAACGCCTCTAACTTCGAGCGAAGTGCATCCTTTGTGAGTGCTCCAACTTGTTTGTCTACGATCTCACCACCTTTAAGCATGATGATTGTTGGGATGTTGCGAATTCCGAACTTGCCCACAATGTCGTCATTATCCTCTACATCGCATTTGCCAATGACGATACGACCCTCATACTCAGCTGCTAACTCCTCTACAATAGGAGCTATAGTGCGGCATGGTCCACACCACTCTGCCCAAAAATCAATAACTACGGGAAGTGACCCCGCTACTAACTCCTCAAAATTTTCACTTGTGATTGCTACTGCCATAATTTTACTATTTTAATGTTTATATGTTAATTTTTTATGAAATCGTATAATTAATATTGTTATCATCCAAATACCCTACCAACTCTTTGGAGAGCGACACACGTAATTTCTTTGCGAAAAGATTTAGCGACACACCACTTTTGGGGTCATATAATTTAACCTTTAGAGCGATATTTCCCGATGAAGAGTTGATCTTCGATGTCAAATCGGCGATAAACTCTTTAGTAATATCAGGTGTTGGAACTACCAACGTCAACTCCTTTATTGCGTTATCCATCATCTCCGATAGCTGTACCATCGAAAGTAATTTAAACTCAATCTCTCGATCTCGATATTTGTGCGGTTGCACCTTTCCTCTCACGAACAAAAAGTAGTTCACAAATAGATATTGTCGAAATGTCTCGTAATCTTTGCCAAAGAGTGCGAATTCATGAGTTCCGTTGTAATCTTCCATCGTGAATTTACCCCATGGTTTACCAGTTTTTGTGGTGAGGTTTTGTACGGATGTAATCATACCTGCAACACCAATCTCCTGACCATTAAGAGATTCAAGATTGCTCAGATCCGAAAGTTGCGCCTTGCACATCTTTTTGATGATGACTTCGTACTGATCCAAAGGGTGAGCCGACAAGAATAGACCTATCACTTCACGTTCTTTGTTAAGAGTTTCCAGATCTCCCCAATCTAACACCGAAGGTGGGGTGGGGCGTTGAATATCGACATTACCGCAATCTCCTCCAAAAAGACTCTGTTGCGCATTATTCTTTTCGGATTGAGTACGCTGTCCATATCTCGATAACATCTCCATAAACGTTAATCCCGATTGTGCATCTGGAGCGAAAAATCTACTTCGATGGAAGTCCGAACGTGTATCAAATGCACCTGCTAAAGCTAAGTTTTCTAGACATTTACGATTCACAACTGAGTAGTTTACCCTCTCCATAAAGTCATATATATCTATGAATTTTCCACCTCTCTCTCTCTCAGTAATAATACTCGCAACAGCCGCCTCACCGACCCCTTTTATCGCCGAAAGACCAAAGCGTATATCCCCCGAGTCATTAGGTGCAAATTTATTTCTAGATTCATTGACACATGGTCCCATTACCTTGATTCCCATGCGTGTAGCCTCGTTCATATAAACTGTAAGCGTCTTAATATCCGCCAAGTTTCGACTCAATAGTGCCGACATATACTCCGACGGATAGTTCGCCTTGAGGTATGCTGTTTGGTATGCAATCCACGAATAGCATGTTGCGTGAGATTTATTGAAGGCGTATGATGCAAATTTCTCCCAATCACACCATATCTTCTCTAACACCTCAGGAGCGTGACCATTAGCCTCACCTCTTTCAATGAATTCTGGTTTCAACTCATCGAGTTGATACTTCAGTTTCTTACCCATTGCCTTACGCAGCGAGTCCGATTCTCCACGTGTGAAGTTCGCCAGAAGACGACTCAGAAGCATGACTTGCTCCTGATAGACCGTGATTCCGTAGGTATCCTTAAGGTACTTCTCCATGATTGGAATGTCGTACTTGATAGGCTTGCGTCCATGTTTACGATCCACGAAGTCTGGAATGTAGTCCATCGGTCCGGGTCGATATAGTGCATTCATGGCGATAAGATCCTCAAAAGTTGATGGTTGCAACTCCTTGAGGTATTTCTGCATTCCTGCCGACTCAAACTGGAAAGTTCCGACTGTTCGACCTTCAGAGTATAGTTTGTATGTCGCTTGGTCATAAATCGAAATCGCCTCCACATCGACACTCTCCCCACGAGTTTGTTTGATATGATCCACCGCCTCTTTTATGATAGAGAGAGTTTTAAGACCCAAGAAATCCATCTTTATAAGTCCTGTATCCTCGATTATCGAACCCTCATATTGGGTTACCAACATCTTCTCACCTGTCTCTTTATCGTCAGCTGTACTTACAGGAACCCAGTCTGTTATGTCGTCTCGGCAGATGATAGTTCCACAAGCATGCACACCTGTATTACGAACATTTCCCTCCAACATCCTAGCGTACTTAATTGTCTGGCTCATAACTGGATCTGTCGACTCCTCCGCCTGTTTAAGCTCCGGGATTGCGGCGATAACATTTTTCAGGTTGATTTTACCTCCATCAGGCAGACGATCGGGTATGAGTTTACACAACCTATCTGATTCCGACAGAGGAAGCCTCTGAACACGTGCCACATCCTTAATAGATGATTTTGTAGCCATAGTTCCGAAGGTTATGATATGCGCAACCTTCTCTTTGCCATACTTTTGAGTCACGTAGTTAAGTACACGACCACGACCATCATCATCAAAGTCCACATCAATATCGGGGAGTGAGATACGATCTGGATTTAGAAAACGCTCAAAAAGCAGGTCATATTTTATAGGGTCGATCATCGTGATCCCCAAACAATACGCCACCGCAGATCCCGCTGCAGATCCACGTCCCGGACCAACTGCGACATCCAACTTCTCACGTGCCACACGGATAAAATCTTGAACTATAAGGAAGTACCCTGGGAAACCCATCGTTTTCATGATGTGAAGCTCGAAGTTGATACGCTCCATAACCTCCTCACTGAGAGGATCTCCATATTTTTGTTTTGCACCGTTGAGCGATATTTTACGCAGGTAATCCGCCTCAAATTTTATACGATACAGTTTGTCGTAACCGCCCAAGTTTTCTATCTTCTTCTCACCATCCTCACGGCTCATCACCTCGTTACCATTCTCGTCGCATGTGAACTCTTTGAATAGATCCTCATGCGTGAGTCTTTGGCGATACTCCTGCTCAGTTCCAAACTCCTCGGGTATCTCATACTCGGGCATGATCGGAGCGTTGTCTATTGAGTACTCCACCACCTTTTCGCTGATCTTCACTGTATTCTCCATCGCCTCGGGTGTGTCGCCAAAAATCGACTTCATCTCCGAGGTGGTTTTCATCCACTCCTGCTTGGTGTAGAGCATACGTTTCTCGTCGTCGAGATCTTTACCTGTACTTAGGCATATTAATCTATCGTGAGCCTCAGCTTGCTCCTCATCGACAAAGTGTACATCGTTGGAACATATCAGAGGCACATTCATCTGCACAGATAACTCTTTGAGTGCAATGTTAACCTTCTCTTGGATAACATGTGCTTCATAGTTAGCACGTTGCACTGTGGGTTTATGGTATTGAAGCTCTAGATAGTAATCATCACCGAACACCCCTTTGTGCCACGCAATAGACTCACGTGCCCCCTCCATATCGTCCGCTGTGATTCTCTTGGCAACCTCGCCACCAATACAAGCCGAGCAGCATATCAATCCTTCGCTATATTTCTCGATCTCAGCACGTTCGGTACGTGGTCGCATATAGAATCCATGTGTCCACGCTCTAGAGACAATTTTAATAAGATTATGATACCCTTTAAGGTTTTTGGCAAGAAGTATCAAGTGGTAACCGCTCTGGTCTTGTTTACCCTCTCGCATCGCCATACCTCGACGAGCGACATAAACCTCGCATCCGATTATGGGTTTGAACTTCAATTTTTGCTTCAGCTCGTATATCTGTTCTTCGAGTTTTTCGATCGAGATTTTTGGATCTTCACCCTCGATAATAAGCGTCCCTTCTCGGAGTTTTACGATATCATTTTCTGCTTTTTTTATGGCTTCTTTAAACCCTTTTTTCTTCTTTCCGAGATAGTTCAGGAACTCTTTTATGCCAAACATCGCTCCGTGGTCGGTCACAGCGATCGCTGGCATACCATCTGCCATAGCTTTATCAACTAGCTTTGGGATACTTGCCTGACCATCGAGGATCGAGTATTGTGTGTGAACGTGAAGGTGAACGAAGTTTTGCATCTCAATTATGTTATCTTATCACAAAGATAATTTATATTTTTATAATTATTGGTAGAAAATTTGCATTTTCTATTTTATATTTATAACTTTAGGATATCTAAAACCAGATACCTATTGTTGAACATTTAAAATTTCAAGACTTATGCAAGTAGACACAATGGTCGTACTCAAAGAGTATGACGTATTATCAAAAGCCGAAATGGCAAAAGCCCTGTTAGACGACGCCGGAATGTGGAGTATGGTCAACAATGAATATATGTCGACTATCTATCCAACAGGTATCGCTCCAGCGCAGTTAATCACTCGCCAAGAGGATGCTCAGCGTGCACTCGAAATCATCTCTGTCTTGGTCTTTGAAGAGGATGAATATGTTGAGGAAGATGAGTTGGAGGAGGCTTAATCCTTCGCTCAAAAATCTACTCCTTGCTATTCCAAATTCTCCATGCTGCCTCAGCTTGACCAACAAGCATCGCTTGACCATTACAAATCTTAGCCCCTCGATCTTGCCCGAAACTCAAAAATTGGGTAAGCGGGGGGTTATAGACCAAATCATACAGATAGTGGTTTGGTGTTAGATATGCATATGGTAGTTTCGGGAAACTATCCACATTGGGGTATGTGCCTAGAGGAGTGGCATTTATTATGAGTCTGTACTCCGCAACCATTTCGGGGGTAATATCATCGTATGTTATGTTGCCTTTGGTGATGTCGCGTGACACGATCAAAAATTCGACTCCCAACTCCGCCATTAAATATTGCACCGATTGTGCTGCACCTCCAGTTCCCAAAATCAACGCTTTGGAGGGGATATCCCCATCCAAAAATTCCAACATCGAATCTCTAAGTCCCATGATGTCAGTGTTGTAGCCACGTCGTTTTCCGTCGCTGAGGATTTTAACGCAGTTTACAGCTCCAATCCTCTCCGCCTCGGGAGAAAGAGAGTCTAAATACTCCATGATTTGGAGTTTATAGGGTATTGTGATATTAAACCCTACAACCTGTGGGTCGTCCAATAGACACTTTACATCTTCGATTTTTGCGAGTTCACAAAGCGAATATTCGCAATCATCAATCGCCTCACGTTCAAACTTCTCAGCAAAATATTTCCCGGAAAAAGAGTGGGGTAGATGCTCTCCAATGAGTGCAAACTTTCTCATGTTATAAAAGGTATTTAATCAACACAAATCCACCAATCAAAACCACCGTAAATCCCAAAGCTAACAAGTTGAAATATTTGTCAATAAAGCCTTTAATCGGTGTTCCAAACTTCCATATAAGTCCAGCCACAAGGAAAAATCTTGCACCTCGTGACACAATAGATGCAATGAGGAACATCACAAAATCGACGTTAAACAACCCTGCCGAAATTGTTATAACCTTGTATGGTACGGGAGTAAAACCAGCGGTGAAAACTATCCAAAAATTATATGTGTTGTACAACTCCTCGACTTTTGCGAAACTCTCCACCGAGAAGACATGGTCAAAGAACCAATTAGCAATAGGTGTGTACTCTCCAGCACCATTCTGCCAAGCATAGTATCCCAAAGCATATCCCGTGATAGCTCCACATATTGAGCCCAAGGTACATACAGCGGCAAATTTAAATGAGTTTGCCACAGCTCCTAAACATAGAGCAATTAGCAGAACATCGGGTGGAATAGGGAAAAAACTAGACTCTGCAAAAGCAAAGATAAAAAGAGCGATCCATCCATATTTTGAGTTGCCCCATGAGAGCATCCAGTCATAAAGTGACTTCATATTATATTGTTTTGTATTTGGTTATGTTTTTAAATCCTAGGAGTAACTCCTTAGTTTGAAGTCTCTTTTTGGCAGCCATCTGAATCGACTCAATGTATATTACGCCATCACTACACTCCACACCTATATATTTACGATCATCGCTTACGATACGCCCTACTTCAGTAGAGCTCTTCGGTTCAAATCTCACCTCGAATATTTTTGCTGTGGTTATTGCCTCTCCATCTATCTCGTACATATTTGTCCACGCCGCAGGGTATGGCGAGAGTCCCCTTACAAAATTCACTATTCTCTCTCCGCACCAAGACCAATCGATAAGGCAGTCATCCTTGAAAATTTTTGGCGCAGGGCGCATTTGTGATGTTGTGATAGAGTCTTGAGCAACAGGTGCAACATCGCCGCTCGCAATTCTCTCGACACTTTCCACAACTAAATCTTGACCCACATTCATCAACTTTTCATAGAGTATACCGACATTATCCTCCGCCAATATCTCCACCTCACGTTGTGCAATGATTGCCCCTTCGTCAATTTTGTGGTTGAGCATAAATGTTGTGACTCCACTTTTTGTGTCACCATTGATTATAGCATGGTTTATAGGGGCTGCGCCTCTGTAATCGGGTAGTAATGAGGCGTGTAGGTTGAATGTTCCAAGTCGTGGCATACTCCATACCACTTCGGGTAACATCCTAAAAGCTATGATAACTCCAAGGTCAGCATCCCAACTCTTTAGTTGAGTTAAAAACTCTTCATTACGTAATTTTTCGGGTTGCAGGATCGGTAGTCCCAATCTTACAGCCTCTCTCTTCACGTCGCACTCATATATCTTTTGACCTCGCCCAGCTGCTCGATCTGGGGTTGTGACAACACCCACTACATTATACCCCTCCTCGACGAGACGTCTCAGTGATGGTACCGAAAATTCGGGTGTCCCTAAGAATACTATGCGTAACTCTTTTGCACTCTTCATCTCTACAGTTTTGTGGTGATGCCTCCTAGTGTATGTCCCATGCGCTCCTCCTTTGTTGCAAGGTAACGAAGGTCGTGTACATTGGGAGCGATGACAATCGGTACGATCTCGCTGATTGTGAGTCCATACCCTTCGAGTCCAATTCTCTTTGTGGGGTTGTTGGTCATGAGTCTCATCTTTTTGATTCCTAGCTCACGTATAATACTTGCTCCCACGCCATAATCTCTCTCGTCGGGTTTGAATCCAAGTTCAACATTTGCATCCACAGTATCTAACCCCTCATCCTGGAGCTTGTATGCTTTGATTTTGTTGAACAGACCAATGCCACGTCCCTCCTGCATGAGGTAGATAACAGCACCTTTACCCTCTTTTTCGACCATCTGAAGAGCTGTGTGCAGCTGTGCTCCACAATCGCATCTGCAAGATCCGAGGATATCTCCCGTCGCACATGACGAGTGGACACGAAGAAGCACAGGTTCATCTTTATCCCACCACCCTTTAGTGATTGCGATATGTTCCAATCCGTTGCTCTTTTGGCGGAAGATTGTGATTTTGAAATCTCCCCACTGAGTTGGCAAATCTACCGTATCGCCGTACTCCACAATAGACTCCTCTTTGAGGCGATATGCGATGAGGTCTGCTATAGATACAATCTTCATATTATGCTTTTTCGCAATCTCAATAAGTTGAGGCATACGAGCCATCGTTCCATCCTCGTTCATAATCTCGATGAGTGCCGCCGCTGGTTGTAGTCCTGCGAGTTTAGCTAAATCGACTCCCGCCTCAGTGTGTCCAGGACGTCGGAGTACCCCTTTTTCACGAGCACGAAGAGGATTGATATGACCCGGGCGACCCAAATCCGAAGGTTTGGTTGCGGGGTTGGCAAGGGCACGAAGTGTCGCAGCACGATCGTGTATGGATACACCTGTAGAGCACCCCTCAATCAAATCTACTGTAACAGTAAATGGAGTCCCAAGCAGTGATGTGTTGTTACCCTCCATCATAGCTAGTTGTAACTCGTCGCAACGCTCTCCACTAAGAGGAGCACATAGTAATCCACGTCCCTCTTTGAGCATAAAATTCACCTGCTCCTCTGTAATTTTTTCTGCGGCAACAATGAAATCTCCCTCATTTTCACGATCTTCGTCATCGACAACGATAACCATTTTACCTTGACGAAAATCCTCTATCGCCTCATCTATTGTGCTTAACACAAAATTTTGATCCATCATTTTATCCTTTTTTCAATTTTATTTTCTCTTTGATATAACCTCCGATTTTCTTTGCTTGATTGATGTACGAATCAAAATCAAATAGAGCGGAGTCGTTTGTAGCTTTGTATGTTAGGAATATCGCTATCGGAGTGAGGATCATTGCCGAGATCCACATTCCCGAAAATGAATTCCAGTTACCCTCCTTCGCCATCTTCTCGCCCGAAAGACTAATGACATAATATATCACGAAGAACACCACCGACACTACAACAGGCATACCCAATCCACCACGTCTAATGATTGCTCCAAGTGGAGCTCCAATCAAGAAGAAGATGATGATAGAGATTGGCATTGTGAGTTTTTTGTGCCATTCCACTTTGCTTTTGTATAGCTCAGTAAGAGCTATTTTGGCACTCGTTTCATCGTAAGAGTATAGGTTTCTTGAGTTTTTTGATTGTTGACGAGCACTCTTCCACACCCTCTGTTTGTCACGTAACGAGAGGTTTGGAATTGAATCCATCAACATCACCTCGCCAAACTCGCTCTTGTCTATCTTCAAAGAGTCTATATGCTCTACAATAGAGTTGTCTTTGGCAAAAATTTGCTGTTTAAGTAGAGGGTCGTATGATTTCATTGTGCCCTCGCT
The DNA here is from genome assembly GCA_044434245.1 of Rikenellaceae bacterium. GTDB lineage: Bacteria > Bacteroidota > Bacteroidia > Bacteroidales > Rikenellaceae > Alistipes. The sequence goes on from JAWXSU010000053.1 coordinate 8,910, forward strand.
CACGGCTCTATCCAAAGAGTCGATATCTCTTTTAAGCTCCGTTATGTTTTTGGTTTGGGAGTTAGACACTGTGTTTGCATCCGTACGGTTCTCCATCGAAAAGCCATCCATCGGCATCGATAGCACCTGTTTATCAAACGTATTGTGTCTTAGGTTACTCTCCTCGTACCACATTGCGCTACGTGTCTGTTCGTATGTGTGACCATGGAAAAGTGTCACTAGGAGTAGTTTTTTGTCATCCGAGAGGCGGATGTACCCCGAATCAGCCACTGTAGTTGTCATATCTCCTCGCATGTTTCGATTGTCGTATATCAGCACATCACGAAGTAGTTTTGTTTCGGGATCTTGTTTGTCGACCCTAATACTCATGTTTTCTATGCCGTTGAAGAATAACCCATCTTGAAACTCAATGACCTGTTTTTGTTGGCGGATGTCGTATATTGTACTAAACATCTTTTTGTTGGCATAAGGTACCAAATCATTGATTATAAAGAAACTTCCGATCGAGATAACTATAATCAAGTATATCAAAGGTTCGATAATCTTCGGCAGCGACATTCCGGCAGATTTCATCGCCAGTAGCTCGTAATTCTCCCCCAAGTTACCCATCGTCATAATCGCCGCCAATAGCAGAGCTAGGGGTAATCCAAGTGGAATCATATTAACCATAGCGTAGCTCAGTAGCTCTATGATAATCATTGCATCGAGACCCTTGCCGACAAGTTCATCGATATATCTCCACACGAAGTTCATCATAAGGACAAACATCACGATGAAGAATGTCATTATCATTGGACCTAGATAGGCTTTAAGTACTAATTTATGTATGGTTTTCATTTTTTTATATTCCGTAGTAGGATGCAAAGATACAATTTTTACGTCAAAATAAAAATATGTTTTTAAAACGAATAGTAATAGAGTATTATTATCAATTAAAATAGTAATTTTGTGGCGAATTTAATACAACAAAGCAATGCCTCGTAGAGTCAATTTTCATACCTTAGGGTGTAAACTAAATTTTTCTGAGAGTTCAACCCTTGCTCGTCAATTTGAGCAGGGGGGATTTCAGCGTGTCGATGCACGTGAAGATTCAGATATATGTGTAATCAATACCTGCTCCGTAACGGAACACTCAGACAAAAAGTGTCGTAACCTCATACGTCGACTACATCGCCAAAATCCCAATGCAATCATCGCTGTGACGGGATGTTACGCACAACTTAAACCCCATGATATAGCGAAAATTGAGGGGGTTGATTTAGTGCTAAGTAATAATGATAAAGGTGCTATGTATGAGCGAGTTGTAGCACTATCTGGTAAGGGTGATGTTGAGGTAACAAGCTGTGCTACCGAGGAGCTAACATCATTTTTTTCGGCATTTTCGAGTGGCGATCGAACACGTGCATTTTTGAAGGTGCAGGATGGTTGCGACTA
>JAWXSU010000054.1:0-10335 GCA_044434245.1 Rikenellaceae bacterium
ACCCTGCATCTCCAGATGCTGAGATAACAACTTGAACATCATTCTTCGCTGTGTAATCTGTTGTTACAACTGACGCTGCTGTCAAAGAAATAGCCTTTGGTGCTGTTTGAGCTACTGTAACATTGCAAGTTGTATATACACCAGCCTTGCTTACTGCCTTAACCGTGATTGTAGCAATACGAGTCTCACCATCTGATCCATCGTATGGAAGAACCTCATAGTCAAATGTAGAATCACCCTCCGTGAATGAAGAGTCAATTACAACCCAATCCTCAGAAGAAGATACAGAAACAAGTGTTGCACCCTCCATAAATGTAGGAGTGATAGTTGCAGTTGAAAGACCCTCATAGTCAAACGATACTGATGGTGCAACAGACATTACTGCATCACCACTTCCTGCTTGTGTTACTGTTACATTCTTAACTACCGCAGAACCTGTTGTTGCACTTTTTGCAGTAACCTCTACAGTCGCTGTACGCTCATCGCTCTCTACATTCTCCGCAACCTTAAGTGTAATCTCGGCAGCTGATGTAGAAGGAGTGATATTTGAAATCCATGATGCTCCAGAGGTAGCTGTAACAGTAACATCTGAGTATCCATCTGCTGAATAGATAATAGTGATAGTCTCACCAGCAGCGATAGCAGTGATAGCCTCCGCAACCTCCAATGTAGTCTCAGGAGCTGCGCCTTGAATCAATGTCGCATATGTAGTTGCAGTTGTTACATTATCTGCACTCTTAGCTACAAGTTGAATCTCTGCACTACGCTCCTCTAGAGTCTGATTATCCTCAAGAGTGATAGTTGCAACTCCATTTACGGTGTTGATTGCTGTAACCCATGAAGCATCTGTAGATGCTGTAACTGTCACATAACCACTACCTGTTGTTGAGTATGTAAGTTTAGCCGAAGTGTCGTCATAGCTAACTGTAGTGCTCTCTGTCGCTGTGATTGTTGTAGCCTCAGCCAAAACTTGAGTAACAGTTACATAGTGTACATATTTATTAGCATGAGAGTTTGATACTGTAATTGCAATAACCGCTTGGCGTGAATCCTCTGGACCTGTAAACTTATCTGCCGAGAATTTCACCTCACTGCTTGAACTAGTCCAACTTGTTGTCAACCACTCCGAAGTAGTAGCACCAGCATCAACCGCTGTGATTGTTACAGACTCAATCTCAGAACCATTCAACAACGTAAAATCAAGATCGACATCTGTGTAGGCATCGTGACCAAGAGTGATCTCGCTTGCTCCCTCAATCATTGCAGCCTCTGGCTCATATTGACGAACTAGGATGTCATAGTATACCGAATTATCGTTACCATTGCTAACAACAAGAGTGATGTAACCCTCACGATATGAACCAGTCTCACCTCCAGAATAAGGCTCTGCTGTGATCATAAGAACTGCTGTTGTGTTGTTTACATCTGCTGTCATCCACGATGGATATGTCATAACCTCAACAGTAGAACCATTAAGAGCCACAAAACCATACTTGCTGTCACCATCTCCAGACACAATACCCTCATGGTCGATATAGATCTCTTGTGTAAGACCCGAGATACCTGCCGAAAGGTGACCTGCTTGAGTTACAGTAATAGTTTTGTATGCTGTAGAGTTGTCGCGTGTAACCTTGAATGTTACAGTTGCTGTACGTGACTCATCTGCTGTGTTGTCGATTGTTGTAAGGTCGATCACACTACTATCCGATGAGTTAACAATTGCTGTAAGCCACTCACGAGTAGAAAGAGACGAAGATGCATCTGCTACAGTGTAGCTAACCGACACAACCTCCAACGATACATTTGTCTCGTCGATACTCTCCATCCAAACCTCCAACTCGAATGTCTCAGCATAAGTTTGCATATAAACATTATCAAGAGTAGAGATCGAAGGAGAACCCAAACCATTTTGCGATACTGGGATCGAGTACAAAGACTCAACACCATTAGCAGTGTATGTAAGGGTGATTGTTGCGTTACGCATTGCATCCGAAATATTTGCTGTAGCTGAGTAGCTAACAACACCCGATGCGTCAAATGGATCAATCGTCAACCATGTGTTTGATGATTTAGCACCTGTAAATGTAACGTTTCCTGTAGAGACATAATATACACTTCCCGACTCTTCTTGTGAAGATAGAGCGATAGATGTTGGTGAAGATGAAACCGATACTGAACCTGTACCCTCTTGTGTTACTGTCACATAGTAATATGTAGTCTCACCACCATTTGAAGCAACCAACTCGATAGTTCCAACACGTGCATCTGCAGATGTGTTGTCAGAATCCATAGATACTGTTGCCGAAGCAGTTGACACTAAGCAGTTGATCCAGCTGTCGCAGAATCCCTTAGACACAGTTGTTCCATTCTCAGCAACCCAACTTAGTGTAGCCGATGTGCTAGCAGTTTTTGCCGCAGCAGAGAATGTCAAAGCATTGTTGATTAGGTTGATAGAAGGAGAACCTGTACCAGCCTGAGAAACAAGAATTTGTGCTGTTGTAGCCTCACCATCAACAACTCCTGTAGCTGTAACTACTGCGCTACGGCTAGATGTTGTCGAATTTTGAGCAACAGATATTGTCACTGTTCCATTTTGATTGTCTACAACTGTACACCAATCAAACTCGCTTGTGAATGATAGCGATGTGATGTTGCTAACGTAAGAGATCGTATGCGAATCTGCATCCTTAGTGAAGGTAACACTCTCAGCACCCAATGTAAGAGATGGCATTCCTTGAGAAAGTTGAGTGATAGTCACACTCTTAGCCATTGTCTCTGAACCTCCAACATAGATCAAAATCACAGCCTCACGCTCTGCGTAGGTGTCATTTGCTGCACATGTAAGGTAGATCATCGAGTTATTAGATCCCGACTCTGTGCTGTTGTTGAATGTCACCCAATCAGATGTTGTTGTTGCACTCCATGATGTGTTAGACATCACCGCAATAGCTACATCATTTGAGTTTGAATCAACCGTAAGCAACTCTGGAGAGACTGCCAAAGATGTAGTCAAACCTGCTTGGATTACAGAGATACTTGTATCCGTTCCACCACATGTCAATGTCAAAACAGCTGTACGAGACTCTGCATTGGGGTTTGCTGTGATGTAAAGATTGATTTTTGTGGTTCCACTACCACTCTCCTTTGAAGGTGTACACCATGTATCGTTACTAACCAAACTCCAGTCTGAGTTAGATGTGATGGTGTACGAATAGTTGTTCACGCTTGCATCAACCGTCACAATTCGTTCATCAACAGATGCTACGGCCGAAAGATCTTCGTGGACACAACCAACCAACAGGCTAAAGCATGTTACGCATAGCCAAAGCATTGATTGCATCGTTATTTTAATTTTATTCATATCTTTTCTTAACTTTATAAGTTTTACAAAGAGCTTACTATAAATCGTAGCTTATACAACCCTGTGTAACTGTGACAGTCTCAATAAGAGTTTGGTCATCAAGAGTTGCGACAACTGTAATTGTGCATGTACGCTCGTAGCCTGTGTCATTTTTTTCTACAGTGTATACACCATCAGCACCTATGCACCATGTAGAATTTGTATCGACAAACTCGACCGAACCATTAGATGCAGCTGTAATTGTGATCGCCTCACCAGTGTAGTCTACATAGATATCATTAGTTGATACTGTAAGAGTCAAAATCTCAGCAGTTTGAGTAATTGTAATAACCTCGCTTACAGACTCTCCACCCTTTGTTGCTGTGATTGTGATTGTCGCTGTACGATCCTTATCTGTAGTATTTTCAGCTACAGTGTAAGTAACACCCGATGTTGTAGCATCAATATCTGTGATCCAATCTACAGTCGCTGAAACCGACATCGCACCAACAGCCGAATATGATGCTGTTTGATCTACATACTCTTTGCTATCGAATGTGTAAGATGCTGTTCCCAAAGAGATTGATGGAGAGTCAACACCCACTTGATAGATAATAATCTCTGAAGTTGCAGTTGTTGTTCCATCCTCAGACACAGCTGTGATTGAGATCTTCGCATCACGAGATGCAACCAACTCATTATACTCAACCGAAATCTCCAACTCATCATCAGTCAATGTGTAGCTGCACCATGTTTGGTTTGACGACACTGTGAACGATGCATTGTAGATATTTGTGCTAAGTGTAGTTGAGAGATCAGCAGTTGGCTCAGCAGCAAATGTATACTCCGAAACGCCAGCTGTCACATACGATGGGTTGCGACCCTCTTGAGTCAACACAAACTTCTCGGATAGAGTGTTTACTGAACTTCCAGATACAGTCTCAAACATTACAACGATCTCAGTCGAACGAGGCTCCTCACTTGGATTCTCCTCTGTGGTCACTGTCATCAAATTCTTGTCGACATCAAATGTAACATCTGCCCACGACACTGCCGAATATGCCTCCCATGAAGCACTCGCTGCAACACACACATTAAATGTTGATGACTCATATCCAACTGTAGCCTCACCAGGATACAATGTGATGTAATCACTCGACTTACCTTGGCTTACAATAAATGTGTACTCAGCCTTTCCATGAGTGAAAGTTACAAATGCAATACGGCTATCCTCGCCAGATGCAAGTCCATAATTAGCATGGTCTGTACCATATATATATAGGTCAAGACTCTTATTAGATTCGTAGCTCAAACAGTTATCACGATTTGGCACACACCAATCCTCTGAACTTACAACACTCCAAGTGTCGGTAGATGGGTATACAGTATACCAACCCGCCTCTGAAGCTACATTCAAAACCGAAATCTCCTCTCCTGCCTCCGACAACACATAACCGTCGGTAACAGAGATCGTATCTGGATCTTGCTCATTACAACCCACCAACAACGCAAACATAGGTAGCAGGAGTAGAGCAGAACGCTTTAAAATTAAACGAATATTCATATTCTTATATTGATTTTTATTTTACAATATCCTCATACGCCGCCATATCACGAAGGGGCATAAATTCAACTTGGCATTTAGCCATTTTTTTGTAAGTTGGATCCAAATTACATGCTTGACGCAATGTAAAGAGAGTTAAATCAGCCTCTTGAGTGTAGCTATAAGCTATAGCACGCAAGTATATAGCCTTAGCATCTTCGTAACCACTCTCTAGAGTCAACTCTATAGCACGGTCATACTCACCCATTGCGATGTTAGCGACAATAGCATTGTGGCAATTTGAGTCACCAAACATCTTAACTGCACTCTCGGTGTCGTCTGCCAACATATACATCAACGCGACATTGTAGTCGTGGCACTCCAAATCCTCAGTCTTTGCGAAGTAGTACTTAGCCATTGGATAGTCACCCAAGAACGACAACAATACCGCCTTGTTATTGATAACCTCAGCACGATCTAAAGTGATCTTCTTGCTGATCTCGAATGCCTTAACATACTCTCCTCTCTTCATAAGAGCAACCATCTCGTTGTTTAACTCATATTGATCGCCCTTACCTTGAACCTTACCTGGGTTTGCAGCGCTATTTCTCATGCAACACACCTTAAATCCAGCCTTATTTACATAAGGTGCAGGGATTGTGTATACAACAGTAATCAAACAGTTGCGGTTCTCGATACAAACCTCAATAACCTCACGACGATAGTCTGAGCTACGAAGCATCTTCTCCTTCTCATCCTTATCGTATGAGCTCTCGACGATATCACGAATATCACGATAGAAACCACGATTCTTAGCCTCAGCTACAAAATCATCCCAGTTCTCTGCGACATTTGAATAGCTAATCAAACATGGCTCAACCTCTGTGAATTGATCTGCAATCATCTCCTTCATAGCATCTTCACGAGCGATAGCCAACTTAGCATTCTTCTCGTAAGGACCATCCAACGATGCCGAAACTGCAACACTTACACTCTTGACACGAGCATCCTCAGCGATAAGGTTATCAACCGAGTTTACCAACGCCTTGAATTTGCTACTGAAAGCATCCTTTTGAACCGCCGCAGAGTTGATCTTAAATACAGATTTGTTATCGAAATCCTCCTCTAGGATCTTATCCTCGAATACAAAAAGCGTTTGGTCATAAAGCTCAAGGTGAGAGAAATCTACGACGCCATATTGAACGACCTCGATATCCTCCAACTCGCCAGTTTGCTTTTTCCACCACGCTTTACCCTGCTTGATACCACGATTGTAATCCTTATCCTCCAACTCAAGGATCAACTTAGCACCACGCATCTCTGGCTCAAACTTAACTTCTGTCTCATAAGGAGCATCAATACTCTTGAACATAGGTTTTGTGTATGCCAAGTAATATTGTGTTGTATCCACATCATCCTCTTTGAAAGTCACTTCATCTGCAGTAACAATCTTGTAGCTACGACCCTTAACGATCATTTGAGGAAGCTCCTTGCGCCACTTTCCATTTACCAATACTGGAGTGTAAACACGAGCATTATCGAATGTGAATTCATTTGCTGGAACATGAACAACAAAAGAGATTGGAACAACACAACCCACACGTTGCAAATTGCTCACCTCCTCGATCTCGTCAATTCTTTCATAAATAGTAACACTCTCAGTAGTAGTAACTGTTGCAAGCTCCTCAGCAGATGCACTATCCAATCCAACGCACAACAACAAACCTAGTGTCGCTGTGGTAATTTTGATATATAATTTATTCATACTCTAACGCAATTAACGGATAATAAATTGAATACTGATCTCCGCCTTAGTAATACTAAATGTATTTCTAACAGCACCATCGTAGTATGTGATATTGGTATCAGTGTATTGAGGCAAACCACTCTTCGAGTAGTCACGGTGCAACCAACCAGCTCCGATACCTACACCCGCACGCCATCTCTCGGCGAAAGGCAATGAGTAACCAACACCCACACCCACTCCGGTCATCCAACCGTCGTAGCGATACTTATTCACACCCCAGTCATAACTAGAGTAAAGAGAGTTTATTCCCAAGTATGCACCCGAGAATTTAGTCTTCAACCAGTAGCGAATCTCTGGTTGCACGCCCCACATCTTTGTGGACTTTCCTGCATCTCCCGGAGTGTATGGATTGTAATATCCATCCACTGCAAAAGTCAGGTACGGTGTCAAGGCAGGCTCAACACCTGCATTTATTGTTCCGTAAGCTGCCCACCCAGCAAGGTTGGTTTTTACACCAACTTTTTGAGCTTGCGCAGTTGTCAGGAATAATAAACAACACCCGAAAATCAATAGTAATTTCCTCATAATTTTTTGAAATATTTAAATAGTTTATATGTTTGCGTTAATTCTACATTTATTGTTGTGTCATCATCAAATTTCGCGACTCCACATAATTCCCCATTTCACACCTGCACTCAGTCGCAAAAATACCACAAAAAAGATTGCCCCACAATAACTCCAACACAAAATTGCCAATCCACTAAACTATTTTTCCATTTTATCAATACAAAATACGCCATTGTTGTTTTAAGACATATATTTTGTTGTTTTCAAACACAAAAATAGCTCGTTTGGATCTATATACAATTTGTTTATTTACAAAAAATAGAGTATTTTTGTTCAATACATACAACAGATGGAACACTACAACATATACCACTTATCGATATTCGCAGGCGCAATACTTATGCTCGCCTACAGTATGCTTTCTCTACTAACAATAGACTCAAGCGACAATCTACACTCTGGATTTAACACAAGCAAAAAGATCCTCGGAACAACCCTTGCATTATGGGCAATATACCTAATGTGCCACTTCGCACTCAGTCTGCGATACACCAATAATAACCTAGCTATTTCGGTAAGTCTGGCAACATACTTCATGCTGGCAAGTGGACTCGAGATGTCACTCCACTCGATGCTCGACGACAGATATTTCTCTTGGAGCAGGGTGATTCGAGAACTATCGATAATTGCGATTTACAACATAGTAATCGCCGCCAACTATTTCATCTGCCCACAGAGCATTCAACATATCTCTATATTGATACTTTCAACCCCTCTAATAGCAAAAATAGGTTTCGCAGCAAAACGAGCATACAAGCGATATTGTGACGCTGTAACAAATATAGACAACTACTACTCCGACGACACATCTCGCAGCGTTGTATGGATGCGCAACAGCATCTTAATCATGCTATCGTTGGGATTCTCTAGCATATTTATAACCTATGGATCACCTCTCATTGACGCTGTGACAATGCTCCTCGCTATGGCAGCAATGACATACGTGATGATATCCATTTACAACTATATGGCATCGTCATCCAACGTCAACAATGCCATCAACACTACTACGCCCACCACACACGAAAACCCCTCTACCACACTCGAAAGCGCAATAGAGGGGTGGATATCAGATCATAAATTTACGAAGTCTGGCATAACAATAGAGGAGCTTGCCAAAGAGATTAAAAGCAACAGAACATATATTTCAGACTACATAAACAAAGAGCATAAACTCACATTCAGAAATTGGATCGCAAAACTCAGAATTCAATACGCACAACAATTACTCATCAAACATCCCGACTATCCCATAGCTAGAATTGCCGAAATGTCGGGATATGCTCGTAGCAGTTTTGTCTCAGTATTCACAAAAGAGAGCGGAACTCCTCCAACCCTATGGAGAGAGGAGAATCTCCCTCGTTAGAAATTATATTGAATCATTGTATTTATTCTGTTCGCTGTACCTCGGTCACTATTGTTGTTTGTGCGAGATCCCCACAAATACTCCGCTGCGAGCTGTATTCGAGGCGTTAGCGAGTAGAAAAGGTTTGCAAACAAATACTCGCCACGTCGATAATCAGAATCGACAAACCTTGAGGCGTCACCTTCGATATTCACCTCCGAATAACCTGCCGACATCAACATGCGATCTGTGATTTGAACCAACCCTGCCGCTTGCCATCCATACATAAATGTCATAGTCGGTGTCGGGTTTGCCCCCGTACTCATCGTTACATCCAATCCCGATGCGTAGCTATCCTGCATATAACCTGTAATTCCCTCACCACAAGTACCGCTATAATATAGTTTCAAGTGAGAACAAACCCCTATCGAGCCACTCAACTGCGCCCCCCAACCACTGAGGTTCAAGGTGCTCTGCTCGGTGATGTTATAAAGAGGTATACTTTTATACAATCCGGTCAAACGGATATGACCACTATTTTGCTCCCCCCACGCATATTGCACATAGGCTGGAATCGATGGGATATATTGTTGTTGATAATCATACTCCGCACTCAGAGATGAAGATTCATAGGGGTTATACTCCATAGCAACCCCCACCGTCAAACGATCATCTTTGAACGAGCGAGCATATCTGATTTGAGTGGTATAGATATATGGACAGACACTTGGACCTTGAAAATCTATATTTGGAGCCGCAGAGCCCATATCACAAAATGTTGTAAAGTTACGTCCCACAACAAAATTTGCCACCGAAATATATGCCAACCTCACACGGGGCGTGTAGCTATCAGCACTTCCACCTCGAAAGTCCATATTCAAACACAACTCAACATCACCGTATTTCTCAGTTTTCGCTCGTCCCTTCACCTCAACACGAGATGTTGTTGCATCGAGACTAAATCTACGCTGTGCATCATTCACCCCTGGGGTAGGGATCAAAGATGTTATAAAATCTGGATGATACACAATCGCTCCATTGAAATCATAACTTGCACGCATATTGATATTTCCACCAATAGAGAGCGAATACTTCTCATTCGACGACGACACAGAGATTATAGGCTGAATTGTATCGTGAACAATCGCCTCTCCTCGTTCAACCTCTACAGAAGAGACATCAATAGTTGTCGCCGAGATATTACAGATTATCGCAGTGAAGAGCAGTGTAAATAATTTTTTTTTCATTTTTATTTGTTTAAATTTTCATCTATCGGACAGGCAGCAGCTTTAGTCTACATAGCTCATCTTCAAACAAACAATTATGCATGACAACATATTTGCAGCTAAATTTGCACCCTAATCCATTTTGCGGCACAAATGTAGTTACTTTTTTTTGTTTATCACACATCTACTCACAACATCTGCATAATTTACTCAATATCATAATTAACGAGGGTTCGATAATTAGGGCTCACCCTTAATTATTTACGAAGATATAACCCCCGACCCCACCAACTCATCATCGTTGTACCACGCCGCAAATTGCCCAGCGGCGACACTACGTTGAGCCTCGTCAAAAACAATATACACCCCCGCCTCACTACGGTGAAGTGTTGCCCACTGCAAAGGTTGACGATAACGTATACGTAGCGAGAATCTGCGTTGCTCGCCTACACCAAGTCGAAACGTGGGGTTTATCCAATGTGTCTCCTCATTTGATATGAAAATCGC
>JAWXSU010000055.1:0-10312 GCA_044434245.1 Rikenellaceae bacterium
AAGTCCACCAAAGTGTGTCACGAGTGGTGTCATCCATTACAAGGAACTTATCCTTAGGTGAGCGACCAGTGTAGATACCAGTCATTACGTTTACTGCACCCATCTCGGTCACTTGACCCTTCTCAAAACCCTCCAATGCTGGGTTAGTCTCCTCCTCGAAAAGAAGGTCGTAAGATGGATTGTGGACAATCTCGGTAGCACCGATGATGCCATACTTGCTCAAATCAATTGTAGCCATAATTTTAAAATATTTTTGTTAATAAATCTTCTTCTTTTGCGTGTAACTAACTCTAAAAAGCCAACTTCACGTTGCAAATATACGAAAATAATTTTAATGTGAAAAAAATAACAGTGCTTTTTTTGAAAAATATTTTAACAATTTTTTCAAAACTCTTCACAATGTAATAACGTAAAAAATATACCTATTAATATATAGGCAAAAATTTACTCTTTCAAGAGGTAAGCCTTGAACTCCTCGAAACTCTTACCCATCTCCACACTCTGCTTTGTTCCCTCCATAAATGCTTTGAGTGGAGCAGGAATCTCAACCTTCGTGCCGGTGATTCCCTCGACTGTTTCGAGGAATTTCGCAGGGTGTGCAGTCTCCAAGAATACACCTACTTCGCCCTCTGCAAGTTGCTCCTTGAGTGCACGATATCCGCAAGCTCCGTGAGGGTCAAGCAGGTAGCTTGTGCGTGGCAACACCTCCGCCACGGTCTCAGCAATTTGTGCATCTGTATATGCGCATCCCGAAACCTCGGCGCAGATCGCCTCGTGTGAGGCTCCATATAACTCCAAAACTCGTGCGAAGTTGCTCGGATCACCAACATCCATAGCGTTCGCAATAGTTGCAACCGACGCACGTGGAGTGTAGACTCCCGTGTTGAGATATTGCAAGAAGATATCGTTAGAGTTGTTCGCTGCAATAAATCTCTTAACCGGTAACCCCATCTTCTTGGCGATAAGTCCTGCTGTGATATTACCGAAGTTTCCACTAGGCACACAGAACACTACATCTTTCGCCTTGCCCTCACGCTTCAACTGCGCATAGGCATTGAAGTAGTAGAATGCTTGAGGCAAAAATCTCGCCACGTTGATTGAGTTCGCCGAAGTCAACTTCATATGCGCATTCAACTCCTCATCCATAAATGCCTGCTTAACCAATGTCTGGCAATCATCAAAGACTCCCTCGATCTCCAAGGCTGTGATGTTTTGACCCAAGGTTGTAAATTGCACCTCCTGAATAGCACTCACCTTCCCTTTAGGGTATAGAACGTAAACATGGATGCCATCAACCCCCAAAAATCCATTCGCCACAGCACTTCCCGTATCACCCGAAGTTGCGACCAACACATTGACCATCTTCTCCTTTCTCTCCTTTGCAATGAAGCAACCCAACAATCGAGCCATGAAACGTCCGCCCACATCCTTGAATGCCAACGTAGGACCATGGAATAACTCCAATGAATAGATCGAAGGCTCAACCTCCACAATCGGAGTCTCAAATGCCAAAGTGTCGTATACGATTTTTTTGAGGCTATCCGCATCGACATCCTCGCCAAAGAAAGCATCCGCCACGGTGTAGGCAATCTCTTGGAACGACATCTTGTCGATATTCTCGTAAAAATCCGCAGGCAATGTCTTAATAGTCTCGGGCATATATAGACCCTTATCTGGTGCGAGACCCTTAACTACCGCCTCCTCTAATGTAGCCCAATCGGCTTGCTGATTTGTGCTGTAATAGCGCATAATGTTTTATTTTTTTAATTTCCTATTGTTTCTTTTTTGCTCTGTCGTCGTTTGCTTCGTATTGCCCTGCAGTCGCTTGCTGGGGACTGCCCTGCGCGGGCGGCGGCGGAGTGCTCTCCGCTGAGCTGTTTTTTTGCCCACCTCCGAGTGTAACCATACGGTATTGTTATAACAATATTGTCCACTCTTGATTTATATGTTAAAACCGTTTTAGTATTGTAATGACAAAGGCTATTGCATACCCACTCGCAATAAGAGTACAGCTCAGCGGGGAGCACCCCGCCCGTCGGAGACAGTCCTATATCTATTTCAACAATTCATCCATAAACTCTGTAGTTGACAATGCGCCATAAGCACCACTCTTTGCCGACTCCTCGTCATATGCTATCACGCTGTCACCCTCAAGTGTAGGGTTGTAAATTACGAATGGCACCGACTCACGTGTGTGAGTGCGCAATTCGCAAGGTGTCGGGTGGTCGGGTAGCATTGCTATTGTCACGGGTTCAGCCATCTCTTCTACAGCTGCCATTATTGGAGCTACAACTCGCTGGTCGAGGTATTCGATCGTGCGTTGTTTAAGTTCCACATCTCCCTCATGTCCTGCCTCGTCACTCGCCTCGATATGCAGATACACGAAGTCGTGACTCTTGAGAGCCTCGATCGCTGCTGCGGTCTTGCCTTCGTAATTTGTGTCGTAGAGTCCTGTAGCACCCTCAACTTCGACAGGTTCTAGTCCGGCGTATACTCCGATGCCTTTTATAAGATCTACTGCCGATATCACCACTCCGCTCTTTACGTTGTCATATTTTTGTTGCATGGTCTCCATTTCGGGTTTGTAGCCGGGTGACCACGCCCAAATTGAGTTTGCCATATCCTTGCCTGCTGCTGCACGCTTTAGATTTACAGGGTGTTTACTTAATATCTCCTGCGAGCGTAGGGTGAGGTCGTTGAGTAGCTTTGCTGTAGACTCAGCCTCGGGTGTTGTGGGCTCTATTGTCACATCCATAAATGGAGTGCCGGGGACATCGTGTGGAGGGGTGCACTTCAAAGCCTTGTTGCCACCCTTGATTTTGAGCAGGTGACGATACGATACCCCCTTGTGGAAACTTACCACATCGTCGCCCAACTCCGCTTGCAGAGCATCTATAAGCTCCCACGCCTCCTCATTGGAGATGTGTCCTGCGGAGTGATTCTTGATCTTTTCATCCTCGATACAGATGATATTACAGCGCATAGCCATCTCACCTGGGAGTATCTCGACCCCCATGCTCGCCGCCTCCAAAGATCCACGACCCTCAAAGACCTCTCGCACATCGTAACCCATCACCGCCAAGTTAGCAATCTCACTACCCGGAGCAAAACCCTCGGGCACGGTCTCCAACATGCCGCTACGACCCAACGCTGCGAGTCTATCCATCGCAGGTTTTGGGGTAGCTTGGAGTGTTGTCTTACCACCCAATTTATCTATAGGGTGACCTGCCATTCCGTCACCCAGAATTACTATGTATTTCATAACTTTTATCTGATATTAGCGATGCTAATTATATCCGCAAATACTCCTGCTGCAGTCACCGCAGCACCTGCGCCGTAGCCCTTAATTACCATAGGCAACTCTTTGTATCTCTCGGATGTAAGCATCACAACGCTGTTGCTACCTGCCAATTCGTAGAATGGGTGTTTAGAGTCCACTGCGACTAAGCTAACAGAGCCTGTGCCATTTTCGAGTTTCGCAACAAAGCGATATCTCAAATCATTGTCGGCAGCATATTGTCTATCCACCTCGAATTTAGCATCTAGTGAAGGGACATTTGCCCAAAAATCCTCTACCGAACCCTCAAACAACTCATCAGGAATAAAGAGATTCTTCTCGACCTCGTCACGCTCCAGACGATATCCCGCCTCACGAGCCAAGATCACCAATTTACGAATTACATCCGAACCATTCAAATCCAAGCGTGGGTCGGGCTCAGCATATCCCGCCTCCTTAGCCATCATAATCGCCTTAGATAGTGTGACCTCTGAGGTCATCTCGTTGAATATGAAGTTCAAAGTTCCCGATACCACCGCCTCGATTTTTGTGATCGTATCTCCACTGTTTATGAGTCCATTGATTGTCGATATGATTGGCAATCCAGCCCCCACATTTGTCTCGAACAAGAATTTCACCCCACGTTTGCGAGCAATCTCCTTCAACTCCATATATTTGTCATACTCCTCCGATGCTGCAACTTTATTTGCAGCCACCACCGATACGTTGTTGCTTAGTAGCTCCTTGTATATTGTTGTTACGGGTGCGCTCGCTGTGCAATCCACAAACACGGAGTTGAAGATATTCATCTTCTTTATCTCCTCGCAGATGATCTCTGGCGATGCTGCTTGTGCCGACTCCGCAAGAAGTGTCTCGTAGTTATCCAAATCTATTCCATCACGGTCGAAGATGCATACTTTGGACTTCGCAATTCCAACAACATTTATTTTGAGGGACTTCTCCTTCAATAGCTTTGGTTGTTGTACACGTATCTGCTCCACCAAATTTTTACCTACAGTTCCCACACCTGCAATAAAGAGGTTTATGACTTGATACTCCGATAAGAAGAACGAGTCGTGGATAACATTCAACGCCTTGCGTAGCTGCACGGTTTGTACCACGAACGATATGTTTGTCTCGCTAGCACCCTGTGCACAAGCTATAACATTAATTCCATTGCGACCCAAAATATTGAACAGCTGACCTGCAATACCTGGCGTGAGACGCATATTGTCGCCTACAATCGCCACTGTTGCTAAATCATGCTCTATTTTGGCTGGGTTCATTGCTCCTAGTGAGATCTCTGGCTCAAACTCCTCGTTGAGAAGTTCCGCAGCGGAGTCTGCATCCACATTGCGAACGCCCAGAGAGATGTTATTTTCCGAAGATGCTTGAGATACCAAAAACACACTGATACCTCCCTTTGCCAACGCCTTGAATATGCGGTAGTTTACACCCACGGCACCCATCATACCAAGTCCCGACACTGTGATTAGACTAGTATCGTTAATCGACGAGATACCCTTAATTGGCTTACCCTCCTCTTTGCTTCTCTCACGAGTGATAAGTGTTCCGGGGGCATCGACATTGAAGGTGTTACGAATAACGATCGGGATATTTTTGTGATACACCGGATAGATTGTTGGTGGGTATATCACCTTTGCTCCGAAGTTGCACAGCTCCATAGCCTCCACGAACGATAACTTGTCGATGACGTATGTGTTGCTAATAACACGAGGATCTGCCGTCATGAATCCATCTACATCTGTCCATATCTCCAAGATGTCGGCACTAAGAGCCGCCGCCAATATCGCTGCTGTGTAATCTGATCCGCCACGTCCTAGAGTTGTGATCTCGCCACTCTTTTTGTCCGATGCGATAAATCCGGGAAGTAGTTTCACTCGAGTTGTGCACTGGGCAAACTTCGCCGAGATAAGAACATTTGTGGTGTCAAAATCGACCACATGTTTTCCGAAAGAGGATGTGGTTTTGATAAGCTCACGTGAATCAACGAGAGTTACATCGTTGAGTATATATGAAATAATAGTCGATGATAATCTCTCTCCGTAGCTCACGATGGTATCCATCGTCTTAGCCGAGAGGTCACGAATCAATCGGATACCTGTGTAGATGTTACATAGATCATCAAATAGGGGTTGCAACTTAGCCTTTAGCTCTGCTCTACGGCTTTGCTCCACGATGCCATCTATCATATCGTGGTGGCGGAGAATCATCTTATCAAGGGTTTCACGGTAAGCGTCATCACCCTTATGGGCAGCCGTTGCCGTGGCGATCAAAAGGTCTGTTACTCCGCCTAGTGCAGATACGACAACTACCATCTCCTCGCTCGAACCATTGATGATTTGCTCTACATTTTTGAGGCTCGCAACCGAACCTACCGATGTTCCTCCAAATTTAAGTACTTTCATTATTTTTTATTTTTGCGCCTCTTTGTGCACGCTACAATCCGCACACTCCAAAGCATACATATACTAAGATCGCAAATTTACTATTTATTGCCCAAAAATCAAAATATTAACGCCACAAATGGTATATTTCACCTCTTTTGTTTCAAAAAGTTTAATCGTCAAGAGAGGAGTTGTTTTTTTAACAGAATATTCATATCTTGCACCCCCAACACAATAATGCATTTTATCTCTATGTCTCGTTTTAAATTTATATTTGCCACGTATGGTGCAACTATTGCATTTTTCACTCTTCAGAGAGTAATTTTTTTGTTGAGATATATTGATATTGCAGCGAATCACACACTTCTCGAGCGGTTTCAAATATTTGTTTACGGGTTAAATCTCGACATCACAGTGGCGGGATATATCACCACATTGCCACTTTTGCTAATTATTGCATCTGTGTGGTTGCCTCTAAGTGAGCGGATTTATCGGGCGATATTTATGACATATTACACCGTCATATATATTGTCGTAGCTACAATCATGGCAGGTGATTTGGGTTTGTACGAGTATTGGGGATTTAGGGTCGATAGCTCCGTGCTCTTCTACCTTAGAACTCCCGAGGAGGCGATGGCGAGTGTCACATTTGGTGATGTGGCGCAGGCGGCAACTGCATTTGGGGTGATGTGTACGGTGATGATTTGGGGCTACTGCGAACTCTCGAAAAGGATCTCCCTGCCGCAGATGAAGTTGTGGCAAAAGGGGGTGTCGACACTAGGGATGTTGTTGTGTGCGGGGGTGATGTTTATCGGTATTCGAGGAGGCTTGTCGTCGTCGGTTGCCAACCTTAGCAAAGCATATTTTAGCAACGAACCATTCTTGAATCATGCAGCTGTGAACCCTCAGTTTTCGCTCCTTTCGACACTTGGAAAGGAGGATGATTTTGTCGATAAATATCAATTTTTCACCACTCAACAACTATCAGAAAACCTCGAAATGATCGCTACGCCCAAGGGTGGCACGACTGAGATGTTGCTCACTACTGAGCGACCAAATATACTATTTATTATAGGTGAGAGCTTTTCGGAGTCGATTTTAAACCACAGCGAGGAGGGTGTAGCGGTGATGCCGCACCTCCGTCAAATAGCATCTTCGGGGGTTAACTTTACAAATGCTATAGCTAATAGCTTTCGTACGGACAGAGGTGTCACCTCTGCTCTTTATGGTTTCCCGGCGCAACCCCGTACCTCGATAATGAAGTACCCCTCGAAGAGTCGTAAGCTACCATCGCTGGCGGCTAAGTTGAGCGATGTGGGGTACACAACAGAGTTTCTGTATGGTGGAGATTTGAACTTTACCGATATGGCATCGATGCTCTATTCTACTGGGTGGCAGAATCTTTGGTGGCAGCAGAATCTTAAAATTAAGGGGGCAAAGCAATCCGACTGGGGTTACGATGACTCTATAATGGCTCGCTACACAGCACAAAGAGTCGAGGAACTTGATAAAAGCAATGTTCCATTTATCGCAACATGGTTGACGCTAAGTAGCCACGAACCGTTCGATGTTCCCTACGATAAATTCGAAGATCGAATGCTCAACGCCATGGCTTTTTCGGATGAGGCGGTGGGAGATTTGATTGAGTCGCTGAGGGGTAGTGATGCGTGGGAGAACCTCCTTGTGATAATTGTTGCGGATCACGCCTATTCATCTTTTCCTCGTGGGATAAAGTATAATAGTCTCCAACGTCACCGCATACCACTTATGTGGTGTGGAGGTGCTGTGGAGCAGAGCCGTGAAGTGGAGCTGTATATCTCTCAAATGGACATTGTTGCGACGCTTCTTGCGCAGATGAATATCGGTAGCGAAGAGTTCGAATTCAGTCGCAATGTGTTGGATAGTAACTTCTCGCCTAGGGGTTATTACGCCTTTTCGGATGGTTTTGGTGTTGTCGATGCGCAAGGAGCTATAATATTCGACAACAATAGCGGTCAAATTATATCTGCTGAGGGTGAAGGGTCGCAGCTAGAGATGGCAGGAAAAACCATTTTGCAACGAACAATGGAGGTTATAGCCTCATATTAATAAAAAATATTAAAAATAATACTTTTAGACGATTCTTTATTTATCTCTGTAAATCAATGAATTAGGCAGTGGAGCTGTAAAAAAACTATTAATATTAAAAATTTTTTCATAAAAAGATTTGGAGGATTACATTTTTTGCCATATCTTTGCAGTGAAGTTTTAAAGTTCATTTTTAGGTTAGTAGTTTTAGGTTGGTTGAGGAGATCGGTCGGTTGTAATGTTTCACATTACTAAAGTATAAGAATGGGGTGGTTCCCGGAATTATATTGAATACCCCCCGGATCGCCTCACTTTTTTTGTACATATACACATATATTTTATAATCATGGATACAGCACAACGACTACGACACGAAAATATCGCAGAGTATATTCTATACATCTGGCAATTAGAAGATCTCATTCGTGCCCTGCAATTTAGCCCCGAGGCGATATACTCGCAATTCGTAGCTCCACGTAATCAGCTATCTCCACAGGAGCAAACCACGCTGCTGGAGTGGTACATGCAAATCGCTGAGCTCCTTCAAAAAGAGGAGAAGTCGGAGAAGGGGCATATTGAGCATACTTTACATCTAATATCTGATCTGCACAATCTTCATCTTCAGCTGCTTAAGCTACCCGTTGGGGCTCGTTATCGAGCCTTGTATGCTCAGCTAGAAGAGGCGATTCCTGATCTGCGTGTAATTTTAGGTGCGGAGATGAACGATACGGAGTTGTGTTTTAGAGCTCTATATGCCACAATGCTATATCGCATAAAGGGTGAGGGTGCAAAGAGTGGAGTGAGTGATACCATAGAGTATGTATCTCCAGTCATTGCCGAACTGGCTCAGGTATTTCGAAAGGTCGAGGGCGGAGAGGTAGATCTATTTCGCAAAGAGTAGTTGAACGAGAGTTCGTTGCTACACAAAAAACAGTCAATATTTTGGTCGAATGATTCGAACTCAAAATATTGACTGTTTTTTTACATCTTCAGCCTTTAATCCCGAAGCGAGGGATCTCATGCGGCAATCCGTTTTGTGGATTACCAAATTATTTAGCTGTAATGTTCTATGTCGTATATCTCTCTGCTACACATGCAGAGATGCCTTTGTTACTCTTCGCTCTCGTCGTCAACAGATGGGTTTAGGATGTTACCATCCTTGTCTGTTTTGTTACCTTCGCTATCAACAAATACGATCTTGCCGAATGTGTAACCTGTTACAAGCGTACCTGTTACCTCCTCGCCATCTTCACCTTCTGTAACGTAGGTGTATTCGTAGTTATCCTTCAAGTTCTCAGAATCAGCCAAGTCGCTATTTGCATAGTGAAGATAAAGAGTACATTTTTGGATAAATGCAGATGTAGAATCGAAAGCACCATCATCAAGAGTTATAGGGTACGGAGATGTGAGCTTTAGAGTTGTAAGGCTTGAGCACCCTGCAAATGCATATTGCCAAACTCTAATTGCTGTAGGAAGCTCAACTGTTTCAAGGTTGCTACATGTACCACACATATAAATTGTTGCAGCACTAGCCATAGGCAATGAAAGAGAGGTAAGAGCATCGCAATTAAAGAACTCACCATAAGTCAATGTCTCCAACGAAGGGAAGTTAACCTCCTTAAGCCAAGTGCATCCTCCCCAGTTAGCCCATACCGAGAATGTCACATCCTCAGCAGTGATGCTTACGAAGTTATCTAAAAGTGCAGGGACAGGCGAGCCATCAACTACCGTAGATGTCATAAATCCGAGACTTGTCTCCTCCTCAAAGATAAGAGATATTTCACGATCGCCTAGAGTTTCGTCGATATCCAACATCATTGTGCTGAAATCAGCAGCCTCCATAACGATATTTCCTGTGATAACCCAAGTGTCCTCATCTGGAATAGAGCTAGCTGTAAGAGCAACAAACTCATCAGCAGTCATCGAGTAGATACCCTCCTCTGTTGGAGGTACTTCGCCACCTTCGTCACCACCTACGTTATCCTCGCTTTCGCTACATGAAATTGCCATAAGGGCGATAGCTGCCCATAGTAAAAATCTTGTTTTCATTGGTTGTAATTTTTTAGTATGTTTTTAGTTTTTATAGTTGTGCCTTGCAGCCAATAATCCCATGGTTGAGGGTTTATTAGCGGTAATTACCTCACAATATACGATAAATTTTTGAAATCCCAGCTATGAGGTATCTTTTTTTTGTTAAAAGAGGTGAAAAATCGCATATTTTCAATGATTTTATGCCACTTCACAAAAAAAGAGTGACTCAAAAGAGCCACCCTTTTAGGCGATATGACGAGAGTTCGAAAATATGAAAACCAACTATTATCATGGTAAAATTGATTTCCTATCCCCTTCTCCTCTCCTACTTAAGTAGTGTAAAATAATTATTGGTGTGTTTTTGATAGTGCTATTGAAGATGAGATTTTTTGCTGTTGAATTGAAAATATAAGTAATCAACAAAAATTAATGCGATATTTTAACCCTACGCACTCCAGCACCTCGGCGACTCGTGTTTTTAGTCTCATAAAGTTCAGATAAGCATCGAATGGTAGCCATTGATATTTCA
>JAWXSU010000056.1:0-10006 GCA_044434245.1 Rikenellaceae bacterium
GTTTCGCCGCGCAGATCCGTTTCTCCAACACTCACCCCCTCCGAATTTTTATGCATATACTCGACAAAGTAATCTGATGCCCATGAGTTGAGGGTGAACATACTTTCACGGTTGTCATTACGCTGCTCCTCTTCTGGGCTTAGTTCCCTCTCCTTCACCTCGATGCCATACCTTTTAGCCACGATCTTTAGAGCTTCGGGGTAACTTATGCCCTCATGCTCCATGATAAAGGTCACAGCATTGCCACCCTTGCCGCAACCAAAACAGCGGAAGAGACCTTTGGTGGGGGATACAACAAACGATGGAGTTTTTTCGTTGTGAAAGGGGCAGCACGCTTGATAGTTGACACCCTTTCGTTTGAGTGTAACATAGTCGCTAATAATATCTACAATATTAGCGGCTGCATATATTCGGTCTACGGTATCTCTATCAATCATGGTGCATTTGTACGTATGTCGTACAAAGTTAAGAATATTTTCATAACTTTGCAGTATGGAGTTTAAATTATCCGCAGATTATAAGCCAACGGGCGATCAACCCGAAGCTATAGCGCAACTTTTAGAGCATGTGTCAGGTTACTCTAGATACAGTACCCTTGTTGGAGTTACTGGATCTGGAAAGACATTTACTGTGGCGAATGTCATCGCTCAGCTCAACCGACCAGTTCTGGTGCTGAGCCACAATAAAACATTGGCGGCACAGCTCTACGGAGAGTTTAAAAATTTCTTTCCCAACAATGCGGTGGAGTATTTTGTTTCGTACTACGACTACTACCAACCCGAAGCGTATCTACCCTCGAAGGATGTATACATTGAGAAGGATCTCTCGATAAATGAGGAGATCGAAAAGATGCGACTTAGTACCACTACCACTTTGCTCTCGGGGCGTCGTGATGTGATTGTGGTGTCGAGTGTGTCGTGTATATATGGTTTGGGTAATCCCGAAGATTTCGAGGCGACATCTATAAAACTTAAGGTGGGGGATACAATGGTGTTGAGACGGTTATTGTATGCTCTAACAGATGCTCTATACACCCGCACGGAGCGAGAACTTACACCTGCAACGTTTAGGATAAGTGGTGATAGCATAGATATTATGACCGCATATGGCGGAGCGTGTTATCGTGTGATGTTTTATGATGATGAGATTGAGGCTATCCAACTCATAGACCCTATTGTGGGACGAAGGATATCGTCGCTTGACAAATTAAAGATCACTCCAGCAAATGTTTTTGTCACGACCAAGGAGCGTATAGATTCTGCCGTGGGAAAGATATATGTCGATATGGGACACCAAGTCGCAGCGTTTGAGCGTAGTGGTCGCATGGTCGAGGCACAACGCCTAAAACAGAGGGTGGAGTATGATTTGGAGATGATTAAGGAGTTGGGGTATTGCTCCGGAATAGAGAACTACTCCAGATATTTTGATAATCGAAAAGCGGGGCAACCCCCATTCTGTCTGCTCAACTATTTCCCCGAAGATTTCATCACCATAATCGACGAGAGCCACGTTATGATTCCTCAAATTAGAGGTATGTATGGTGGTGATCGAGCTCGAAAAGAGAACCTTGTAGAGTATGGTTTTAGGTTGGAGGCAGCCAAAGATAATCGTCCGTTGCAACTCCCAGAGTTTGAGAATATTACCAACGATACAATATTTGTGAGTGCAACCCCTTCCGACTACGAAATGGCGAAGTGTGAAGGTTTGATAGTGGAGCAGTTAATACGCCCAACGGGGCTCATCGATCCTCCGCTGTCGGTACACATTACAACTCATATGGTGGATCATCTCATGGAGGAGATAGCGTGCGAAGTGAGAGCTAAGAATAAAGTTCTTGTCACAACCATAACCAAGCGTATGGCGGAGGAGTTGTCGAAATATTTCGAACGTGCGGGAATTCGTAATAGATACATTCACTCCGATGTTGATACATTGGAGAGAGTCGAAATTTTGGAGGATCTGCGCCGTGATATGTATGATGTTCTCATTGGTGTCAACCTCCTGCGTGAGGGTTTGGATCTCCCCGAGGTGGGGTTGGTTGCAATTACAGATGCCGACAAAGAGGGATTTTTGCGTAATGTTCGCTCTATAACTCAGATCGCAGGTCGTGCAGCACGTCACCCTAGTGGTCGTGTTATAATGTATGGCGATAAAATCACGGACTCTATGAAGGTTGCCATCGAGCAGAGCAACCGTCGTAGAATGAAACAGATAGCATATAATGTTAACAATATGCAGCTGCCACGCAAAGCACAAAAGAGTGGTGATGGAGGTGCAAATGCACTTATCGGAGAGCGTCCAAGTGAGGAGACAATGACCGTATATCCAATATATGAGCAACATTACCAACAGGTGGCGGAGAAGAAGGGTAGCTATACAGCAACTTCGCAACCATCACAGTCTCAGCAGCCTCACAAACAGAATCTCGACGAGATGATCGAAAATGCAAAAGCGGCAATGGAGAGAGCAGCTAAGGAGCTTGACTTTATGGAGGCGGCATCGCAGCGTGATAAGATGTATGAGCTAATTAAGATTCGGGATAAAAGTCGAATATAGAACTCACGTTAATTTTATAATATCAAAGCCCCCGAGAAACCAAGTCTCGGGGGCTTTGATATTATGTGGCGTTACTATCCTAGATAAGATTTAAGTAGCTTACTTCTAGATGATTGGCGAAGTCTGCGGATAGCCTTCTCCTTGATCTGACGTACTCGCTCACGTGTGAGGTCGAACTTTGCTCCAATCTCTTCGAGGGTCATCTCCGAACAGCCAATTCCGAAGAAGTATTTGATTATATCACGCTCACGATCTGTAAGCGTATCCAACGCACGATCCACCTCTGTGGATAGAGACTCGTTGAGAAGTCCACGATCTGCATTTGGCGAGTCTCCATTAACCAACACATCCAAAAGTGAGTTATCCTCACCATCAGCAAATGGTGCATCTACCGAGACGTGACGACCTGCAACACGAAGTGTATCTGTCACCTTCTCTTTTGGAAGGGATAATCTATTTGCCAACTCTTCGGGAGATGGCGTGCGCTCATGCTCCTGCTCGAATTTAGCTAACTCCTTGTTGATCTTGTTGAGTGATCCTACCTGATTGAGGGGTAGACGCACGATACGAGATTGCTCCGCTAGAGCTTGAAGGATAGATTGGCGAATCCACCACACTGCATATGAGATAAACTTAAAACCACGTGTCTCATCGAATTTCTCTGCCGCTTTGATAAGTCCTAGGTTACCTTCATTTATGAGATCCGGTAGGCTAAGTCCTTGATTTTGATACTGTTTAGCTACCGAAACAACAAAACGAAGATTTGCCTTTGTGAGCTTTTCGAGAGCCTCTTGATCCCCTTTGCGGATTCGCTGGGCTAGTTCTACCTCCTCTTCGACTGAAATTAGATCCTCTTTTCCAATCTCTTGAAGGTATTTATCGAGTGAGGCACTCTCACGGTTTGTAATCGACTTTGTGATTTTTAACTGACGCATCTGATTTTCTCCTATTTATTATATATGTATTCTACTTTTGTTTCTTCGTTTACTCACCCTATGCCTCACTAAAAGGTTATTGCACAAAGTGATAGCTTGCGCTTTTGCCATCTGGGTAGATACCATCTATCGACTCAACTTTATCCATAAGGCGAGACAAATCCGCCATCGAGAGTACTCGTCTATCGTTGATGTGTGTGATAATGAACCCTCTCCTCACACGAGCACGACCCAAAAGTCCGCCATCTTTGATAGATATCACCTCGACACCGCCTTGAATATCTAATTTTTCACATGTTTTTTGGCTTGCATCGGCAAATTTACCTCCCAACACCTCCGACACATCTATGTCGTTAGAGGATAGTAACTCGGCCTTTCCTGCTTTATTACGCAATGTGACATCAAAAAGTTTCACTTTTCCGTCTCTTTTTACAGAAATTTTCACCTTATCGTTGGGACGATGCTTCGCAATCTGCTCTTGGAGGTTGACTTTTGCGCTGAGAAGCTCCCCGTCGACAGATATTATTATATCGCCTTTGCGAATTCCAGCCTCCGATGCCGCACTACCATCTTGAACACTTGCAACGTAGACTCCACCAATTTCGGTGATCCCCAACTCTTTGCCCTGTGAATCTATAAACTCTTGAGTAATAGGGGTGAAACTAACTCCTAACATCGCTCTCTGCACAACTCCAAACTCTCGAAGATCTGTCACCACTTTGCGCACTATACTCTCCGGCACAGCAAATGAATAACCGATAAAACTTCCTGTCTGCGACTTAATCAATGTGTTGATACCCACCAATTCACCTCGTGTATTGACTAGTGCACCACCCGAATTCCCGGGATTCACCGCAGCATCGGTCTGTATAAACGACTCAATACGAAACTCGCTTGGGATAACATCCAACTGTCTAGCTTTCGCACTCACAATACCTGCTGTGATTGTCGATTGCAGATCAAATGGGGAGCCTATAGCCAACACCCACTCACCCAGTCGCAGATCATCCGAACTACCAAATGGCAATGTTGGCAACCCTTTTTGGTCAATTTTGATAAGCGCAATATCGGTTGTAGGGTCTGTGCCAATAATATCGGCATCGAAAGTCCCTCCATCATATAGTTTCACTCGAAGTTTCGATGCACCATCGACCACATGGTTGTTGGTGATGATATATCCATCGCTCGATATTATAACTCCCGATCCGCCACCTCGTTGCTCTCGATATCGAGGTTGTGACTCTCCACGATACTGCTGCTGTTGTTGTGGTATCCCGAAGAACTCCAAAAATGGGTTGTAACCTTGGCTGCGAGACATCTCGATCTGCTGTATCACCTCTATGTTGACCACTGCACGCACAGCATTTTCGGCTGCGTATGTCAAATCGGGATAACCCGACTCGCTGTATGATGTAAATTGCGAACCTAATTGAGGGGTTCGCTCCACCTCTTTTGTGATGTACTCTACACTCGAAGGTTGCATGCTCCCGATGGTGTAGGCTGTAACTCCACCAGCTATTGCCGCTGTTGCAATAACTCCTAAAAATATAAATGCCTTTTTCATACTTGTGAAAATTATAATGTTAAACGTATGAGGCTATATGTTGCATAGGCTTTTTTTGTTTTGTATAGAAAACGCAGCGGAGTATTATTTTATTATCGTATCATACATTTTTACCACTCGATGGGTGTTTTACCCTTCTCTATCAAATAGTTATTTGCTTTGGAAAAGTGCTTACATCCCGAAAACCCTCGATATACAGATAGCGGCGAGGGGTGCACACTCTTCAATACAAGATTTGTATCTTCGCTCACGACGCCACCTTTTTTGTGGGCGTGCGACCCCCAGAGCATATATACCACACTATCATTGTTATTTGCCACCACCGAAACAACAGCATCGGTGAACTTCTCCCACCCTCGCTTGGCGTGCGAAGCAGCGGAGTGTGCTCTTACTGTGAGTACCGTGTTTAGGAGTAATACCCCCTGTCGAGCCCATCTCTCTAACGATCCCGAAGGTGTAATTAAACCTCCCGAGTCCTCCTGCACCTCTTTTAATATATTGCGCAAAGATGGCGGAAACTTCACCCCGTCGCATACCGAGAAGGCGAGTCCATGTGCTTGACCAACATCATGATATGGATCTTGACCAATGATTACAACCTTCACATCTGCGGGTGCGACAAGCTCCAGCGCTTTGAATATATTTTCTCGTGCCGGAAAGATCTCATATGAGCTATACTCATCCTCTACGAAAGATGAAAGAGCTGCGAAATATGGCTTCGAAAACTCATCTTGGAGTAACTCTCGCCACGCTTGGGGGATTTGATTTTGCATAATGGGTATAATTTATGGCATAAAGATAGTGAAAAAGAGAAAAATCCCCAACTTCGACTCTGAAGATTTCGAAGTTGGGGTGTTGTTGTTTAATGCTAAATAAAGGTTAGAATGTTACTCCTAACACTAGAGAGTTTAATCGGAAGTTAACACTCTCTATTTGAGTCAATTTTCTATGCTCAAAACCTAGATATATTCTACCCATTGAGAATCCGGCTCCATACTGTCCACTGAATTTAAATCCATCATCTTCAAAGGAATCAAACTGCTCTATGTTGCTGCTGACAGAGGTTAATGCATTGAAGTCTAGGGCAAAACCTGCGTATGGACGGAAATAGATTTTCTTTGTGAGTTTTAAATTCAACATTAAGTTGATAGGAACACGAACTTCAACAAAATCTGAATATATGTGATTTTCACAACCCCAATCTTCGTAATAAAGCTCAGACCACGTTACCGCTAACCCGCAATCGACATATAGCATCTCACGGAATACATTTATAGCACGGTCATAACCAAAAGTAAAACTTATTCTGTCGGCATCCCACACTTCGAAAAAATCGTCGCTTTCATTTGTGAAATTCCACGAAAAATAGATTTTGTTTAGCTTAGTTTCGTAGCTACTTGATTTTTGGGGAGTTGTGCTCTCTTGTGCTACGCTTGTAGGCTCACTTTTTTTAGATATAAGATTACTAAACAAGGACTTAGACTTGGTGCTGTAGCTCGGGTCTACTGCCGCCTCACTCTGCGACGATATGGTCGAGATTTTACCCGAAAAACCTAATCCGTTATCTCCAGATGAGTATGTGTTACCCACCCCTCCGCTCGACATAAATTGAGCTTGAGCAGCTGCAATAGTCGAGAGCGCAAATAAAAATAATACAACCTTTTTCATAATACGTTATATTAGAGTTATTATTTATCTGCGTTGATTACAACACTAACATTTGATGGTGTTGAATCTTTTTTGTCTTTGCCGATTTTGATGCCATAGAAATCCTCAATCCACTCGTAATCTTTCGAGTCTTTTGATAATGGCTCCCAGTTAGTGAAGTGTGCTGGATATCCACTAACAGTAACGGTTACAACATTAGACTTAACTTTGCGGAGGAATCCTTTAACCTTAATCTCTTGTTGGTAATCAAACGTAGCGGCGATAATCATGTCGGCGTTGTGTTTGTTAGAAGATTTAGCTAATGCTTTGACCTTCAAAGCTGTTGGGAGTTCTCCATTCTTGTCTAAGCTCTTGATTTTGCGAGAAGGAGTAAGGTCAAAAGTCCATGTGTCGCTAACTCGCTTGTCTGTTGCAACCTTTACGTCGGCAGTGAGTGGACGAGTAAGAGGTGTGGTGTTTGATGGTTCATACACACGAGCCTCTTGATTTGAACCGGTGTAGATCTTGCTACACGATGTTGATGCCGCAGCAACTACTGCAAGCGACAAAAGAGAAAGAATTAGTTTTTTCATCTTTCAAAATAGATTTGGGTGCTATATCAACTCCGCTACAGCGGTAAGCTAAAAAAAGAAAGTGTGGAGTTGTTTGCTTATTTTGAACAGAGGCTCTGGTAAACCCAACACAAATAAACGATACAATACCCCACACCTGTATAAGTATGGAGTATATATACACATCGCACACCAAACAGATGATGTGAGTGTTGTCATTATCCTCGTGTTGTTTGAAATTTACCAGATTTCTGTTCAAGGATAAAAGCAAAACACTTTCATCAAAATAATATGTATGTCACCAATAAAGAATGTGACACAGCAAAGGTAGAAAATGTTTTTGTATATAACAACACTTTTTGTGGGGTATTGTTTTGCAAATGTATAAAAAAATATTAGTTTATTATAATAATATGGCAATAATTAAGATATCCGAAAATAAGTAACCACCTCCACGTGAGATGGGCGTGGTCGCTAAAGCTCCTAGATAGGGGTGAGTTCGAACTTTCGAACTCGCATTGTATTAAAAACCAAAAGTTTTCACTATCTTTGTCACAATTATGGAAGAGAAAATTGAGAGCGTAGAGAATAACTACGACGTTATAGTTATCGGTGCAGGTGCGGCAGGAATGATGGCGGCAGGAACAGCAGCGAAAAATGGTAAACGAGTGTTGCTGCTCGAAAAAATGGAGAAGTCGGGACGCAAGGTGCGCATCTCAGGCAGGGGGCGTTGTAATGTGACAAATGCTCGACCTGTGGAGGAGTTTGCAGAGCATGTACGTGCTAATGCGGAGTTCTTTATGCCTGCATTTGAGGCGTTTAATAATCGCACGACAATGAAGTTTTTCGAACGTATGGGGTGTAAACTCGAAACCGAACGTGGCGAGAGGGTCTTCCCAAAGAGCGGCAAAGCGTGGGATATAGCCAATGCACTGTTGGATTTTTGTGTGGATAACCATGTGAAGATTATGTATGACACACCCGTGAGCGAAGTGTTGGCAGTGGGTGGTCGTGTGTATGGAGTTAAATATATCAACAAACGTGGTTTCGCTCGCAAGGAGGAGGCTGCGCAGATCATAATCGCTACGGGAGGTGTCTCCTATCCTGCAACTGGATCAACAGGAGATGGATATACTTTTGCCGCAGATCTAGGGCACGATGTTGAGCCGGTGAGACCATCGCTCACGCCGTTGATTTCGGATCATCCTCACTTCAAAAGATTGGAGGGGTTATCGTTGCGCAACACAAACGCTAAATTGTTTATTGATGGCGAGTTGGTGCGTGAAGAGTTTGGTGAGATTGCATTCTCGGATCGTGGTATCGAAGGACCAATAGCTCTGCGTCTTAGCCGTAATGGTGTGGATGCACTCATTGATGAGAGAGATGTGAAGCTCTGTTTGGATCTAAAACCAGCACTCACCGAGGAGGTGTTGCGTGAGCGTATAGCTCGTGAGGTGGAGAGTATGGAGCCTACGGAAATTTTAGGAGAGCTGCTTAGACGCTTGGTTCCTAAGTATTTGGTAATCCCTATTGCTGAACATATGGGGCTCTATTCATCTGTCTATATCAACAAGGTGACACAGGATCAGTTCGAGGTAATGATCTCGACACTTAAGAATTTTGAGCTCAATATAGTAGATTATGCACCTTTCGAATTCGCTATTGTAACGGCGGGAGGAGTGAGCTGTGACGATGTAGATGAGCAGACGATGCAATCTCGTAAAATTAAGGGGTTGTACTTCGCAGGTGAGGTTCTCGATTTGGATGCCGATACGGGTGGTTACAACCTTCAAATCGCATTCTCTACGGGTCGATTAGCGGGTATGTTGAAGGAGTAAATAAAGAGCACAAGGGTGGTACGTAGATCTATAATTATGGGGAGGTTCAAGAGGCAACTCTCACGTCTAAGACATCGGCGTGGGCATGGGGTGCACTCGCCATACATATATAATATTGTGCGTGAGGTATTCATGGATCGAAACGACCATCCCATATCGACACCTCTTTACGACACCTTGATAGCTCTTGGGGTGAAGGGTCGACATAGTCGAGAGATCGAAAATTTGCGACACCACTGTGGATTATCGACATTTGGTGTAGATGCTGTGCAAGGGGGTGATATGGTGATATGTTCATCGACCGCTCATGTCGATTTGGTCGAAGAGATAGTAAAGGATGCTATGCATAGTGGCACGACTGTTGTGATTCTTTCGCCACACGCTCCGCATTTACGAGAGGAGATGTGTGAAAGGATTATCGCTCGTCACACATCAACCACAGTAAATCGTCGGGGGTACCTTATAGTTTTTAATAATCACCTACCAAAACAACACTTCATATTATGAAAGTTTACACAAAGGGGGGCGACACCGGGACAACATCGCTTGTCGGAGGTGGTCGTGTTAGCAAAATAGATAGCCGAGTTGAGGCGTATGGCACGGTTGACGAGTTGTCGGCTTTTATTGCATTGTTGGGCGATAAGTTGTGTTCTGAGCGAGATTTATGTTCGCTTTATGTTGCGGATCTCAACAAAATAAACTCTACACTTATGACCCTTGAGGCTCATTTGGCGTGTGACGAGAATACAGCCAAAACACTTCCCGAGATATCGAATGATGCGGTGGAGTATCTGGAGCAGAGGATAGATGAGATGCAAGAGGAGCTCAAACCGCTCGATAAATTTACAATTCCGGGAGGGGATGTGAGTGGGTGGAATATAACTGGGTCGCAAC
>JAWXSU010000057.1:0-9892 GCA_044434245.1 Rikenellaceae bacterium
GATATTTTTCACTATTGAATCTCAATGTAGAACCACTATATTTTCAATTCAATAGCAAAAAATCTCATCTCCAATAGCACTCTTAAAAATACACCAATAATTATTTTACCCTACTTAATAGACAAATCTTACATTATCTATCCACATTTGGTTTCCCGGCGAACCCACATAAGCTCCGCCATGGCTCGATGCAAATTGAAGAATCACATGTGTAGGGGTTTCGTCACCATCCGCCCAACTCTCCTCAATGAGAGGTACATTTTCGCCTCGACTATTGAGTGCATAACGTTGTTCATAACCGACATTCATTGCCGGGATATAACCTTCAGCTTTTGTCGCATCGCCATATATAATAGGATAGGTGGCATCCTCAACCCATTCGCTACTCTGCGTGTAGTTCACAATCGCAGTTCCCACACGAGCAGCATGTAGTGTGCCATCTGCATCCTCCCATCTTTTTTGTAGCAACATAACCATCGTTGGCATATCTACTCCTTGAACCTCTTTCTTGGGACTAAAACCAGTTATTCGAACTCTATATGGCTCACCTGAAAGTTGTACTTTGTAGTCATATCTTACGGACTCTGGGCGTTTTGTAAACTCCACACCCGAGTTCAACATAGCTTGTGGATTGGCTGTTCCTTTGATTGGTTCAATCATGCTACCCAAATATATTGATCCCGCAGCGATCACCGAAATATTGACTATTCCCATAACCTTAACCTTCTCAATACGGGTCATGAGGTGAGCCGCTTTACCTTCGATCCCATTATCGGGAAAGACGCTACAATTTGTTTTTGTGATCCCTGCAACACGAGCCATAACATTTGAACTTGCCCATGGCGATCCTCCCAAATTGTAGTATGCTTCACGTCCGACGATCTTTTGTTCGGGGGCGATTTCATATAGAATTTTTGTCTCACCGCCGATAATTCCACTCTCCTCAACCTCTCGTGTCAACCAACTATTCATGTCGCCAAAAGGGAGCATCTCCTCCAAGGATTGGGCACTCAATGTCAATGTATTAAGTGCGAAAACAAAGATTAATACGATTCTTCTCATACTCTTATAATTTGTATCCCCACTGCTCCAGAGCAAATCCCCAACGCTCCTCGACTAACTTTATCGTACGCTCGTGGAAATTATATTTAGTCTTTTTGTGACCCTTTTTCTTCGATATATATGCCTCAATATCGCCCTTTGCACTGTCGAAAGTCGTGAGTCCTAGGCTTTTGTAGATCAGCTCTGTTTGTGCATATGCATCTGCCTCATAATCCTCAAATTTGATCTCTACAAGGTTTCCTTCGGGGATGAGTTTCTTATCCTCCTCATATTTATGGTATAGCTTTTCGTAGATCGTAAGGATATTCTCCTCCAACTCCTCCTCCGAAATATTTTGCAGCTGCAACGGCTTTATAGTCTTTGAGAAAAAACTGCGAGTACTCTCAAATACTGTGTAGGGATTACGCATCAAATATACAAATTTGGCATCGGGGAACATCTTCAAAAGCTCCTTCACACGCCCCGTATGAGGTGGATTCTTCGACAGAAACTGCTTCCCTTGCGTATTCCACAACGATATCTTTATGAGCTTAGTAAACACCTCCTCAAACTCCGCCAACTCCTCTTCGCTTATGGTGTCAAAGAGGAGGTATTTGTCTGCATAATAATTCATTAACTGCGGAAAGAACCATAAGTGGTAGTATGAATGAGGTGTCATATTCGACAACGCAAACTCCTCCTCTTGAGGTTGATCCACATTGAGCTCCATATTATCTGTCGGACGTTTGTCGGGCATCACCCAGCTAGTTGTCTTTTTGAACATCCCTTGCCCCCACATCATAAGATGCGGCATAACTGTTTGGTAGGTAGTGTTGTATCCAAAGTTTTTATCTTGCGAAAGGACGTTATGCATAAACGTCGTGCCGCTTCTCCAGTGACCAAGGATAAAAACAGGAGGTTGTTCTAGCTTGATATCTTTGAGTTGTTTATCATATCGACTATCTTGCAACCCTTTGAAAGAGCTCAATAATCGGCATATGCATTTAGTAAGTATATATTTTGTTTTATACCCCTTCTCGATATTCATCCCCTTCGTCACTCGACAAAAGGTTTTCCAGTCGGCTCCTATTAATGTGTTGACTGGCAGTTTATTGAAATCTATAAGTCCCATCTGTTCCTACTTTATGATGGTTATATCGACACCACTTTTGTTTACCTCCGCAATAACCTTGCTGATTGCATCGTAGTGTTCGCTGCCAATACCCAACTCTGGCAAATTAATGGTAATTGCCGATAGAGAATTCATATCTCCTGCTCCTTGACCTATAATCATACCCACAGCGCAGGTGTTATGTGTAATTGGGTCAATCAAAATAAATGCACCACTCTCCTTATTTTGGCTATATGGATCAAAGAACAACTCTCGTGCTGTTGTTAACTCCACTCGTCCGATTTGATTGAGTTGGAACATCATATCCCCCTCACTGTCGATACCATTACCTAGAGTCAACTGCTCCATAGTGTTGATGTTGACCTTGTATTTAATGGAGTCAATTGTTGCACGAGTAGTGTTAGTTGTCTGCTTAATGAAGTATCTCTTTTTGCAATCCATTGGCTCTTCATCCATCCACACCAACATACTCTCAATCGACGACGACACCATCGGTACATCATCAAGATGAACCAACATCTCTCCACGTGAAATATCAATCTCATCTTCGAGCGTAATAGTTATTGATTGTGGTGCAAATGCATACTCCAACTCCCCTTCGTATGTCACAATACTCTTAACTTTAGATGTTTTGCCCGAAGGTAGAGCCATCACGCTATCTCCCTTGCGAACCACACCGCTAGATATTCTGCCCGAGAAACCTCTGAAATCGAGATTTGGGCGCAACACATACTGTACCGGAAAGCGGAAACTATCCATGTTTCGATCTTTGCTCACCTCCACACTCTCTAGATGGTCGAGCATAGATTTTCCATTGTACCACGCCATATTCTCCGATGTCTCGACAACATTATCGCCATTGAGAGCCGAAATAGGAATGGTGGTAATATCCTCAATACCAAGATCTTTTGTGAACTCCATATATTCAGCAACGATATCATCAAACACCTTTTGATCGTACCCCACCAAATCCATCTTATTGACCGCCAACACCACATGTTTGATACCCAACAACGACACAATAAACGAGTGACGTTTGGTCTGTGTGATAACTCCTGATCTGGCATCTACCAATATTATCGCTAAATTAGCAGTCGATCCACCCGTAATCATATTACGTGTGTATTGCTCATGTCCGGGTGTGTCGGCAATAATAAATTTGCGGCTATTTGTCGAGAAGTATCTATACGCTACATCAATAGTGATTCCCTGCTCACGCTCCGCCTTAAGTCCATCGAGAAGCAGTGCATAGTCAATTCCCTCGCCTGCGTTACCCACACGTTTACTATCTCTTTCTAGAGCATCTAACTGATCCTCGTAGAGTCTTTTACTATCGAAAAGAAGGCGACCTATAAGTGTAGATTTTCCATCATCTACACTTCCTGCCGTGAGCAATCTAAGCAAATTTTTCTGCTCATCACGCTCTAAGAATTCCACTATCGAAATACCTTTATCTGTTTTATTATCTTGTTGCATCGTTGTCTAATTTTAAAAATATCCCTCACGTTTCTTTTGCTCCATGCTACCCTCCTGATCGAAATCAATAACACGGGTTGTGCGCTCGCTCTTTGTCGCAGTCATCATCTCCTCGACGATCTTCTCAATAGTATCCGCCTCACTCTCTACAGCTCCTGTTAGAGGGTAACATCCCAAGGTTCTGAATCTCACCATTCTCATTTCAGCCTTCTCTCTCATCTCTGCTGGCATACGATCATCATCCGCCATAATCAAATTACCATCAACCTCGACACAAGGACGCTCCTTGGCATAGTACAACGGTACAATCGGAATATTTTCCATGCGGATATATTGCCAAATATCTAACTCCGTCCAGTTGCTAAGTGGAAACACACGAATGCTCTCCCCTTTGTGTACCTTTGCATTATAAATACTCCACAACTCAGGACGTTGACTCTTGGGATCCCATTGGTGGAATTTATCTCTAAACGAAAATATACGCTCCTTAGCACGGCTCTTCTCCTCGTCACGACGTGCACCACCAAATGCAGCATCGAAACGATACTTGTCGAGAGACTTCAACAACGCCTCCGTCTTCATCAAATCGGTGTGCACTTTGCTTCCATGTGTGAAGGGTCCAACTCCATCTTCAAATGCCTTTTTGTTATACTCCACAATCAAGTTCCACCCATGCTCCTTAGCGTAGGCATCCCTAAACTCAATCATCTCTTGGAACTTCCACTTACTGTCGATATGCATCAGCGGGAAGGGGACTTTTCCGGGGGCAAAAGCCTTTTCGGCAAGACGCACCATCACAGATGAATCCTTACCTATACTATACAACATCACCGGGTTTTCGAACTCCGCAACAACCTCTCGGATGATATGAATCGCCTCGGTCTCCAACTCCTTTAGGTGACTCAAGTTATAATTTTCTGACATATTATTCAATTTTCGTTTATTTTCATTTACACTTTGGCTCTTTCGCATTGTTAGTGACGACGATGCAATCCACACTCCTTGGTTTCGGGTGACTCCCACCACCAACGTCCACTACGTTCATCCTCTCCGGGTTCAACTGCTCGTGTGCAAGGTTGGCATCCGATACTTAGGAAACCTTTGTCGCAAAGGGGGTTGTAGGGAACGTCGTGATTCTCAATATATTCACGAACCTTAGCCGAGTTCCAGTTATACAGCGGCGAGACCTTAATAAGTTCATTCCCCTCGTCCCACTCCACAGGATTTAGTCCAAAACGAGTAATAGATTGCTCTTGACGCAGACCACATATCCACACCTTAAGACCCTTGAAAGCTCTTCTTAGAGGCTCAATTTTTCGAATCTGACAACATAACTTTCGCTTCTCGACACTCTCGTAAAATAGATTCACAGAGTTCTCTGCGACCATCTTCTCGACACTCTCAAAATTTGGAAAAAAGATCTCGATAGATTTCGAATATTTTTTATTTGTCCTCTCTATCACATCATACGCTTCGGGGAAAACACGCCCTGTATCGAGCGTGAAGATTCTCATCTGGGGATCAATTTTGCAGATCATATCTGTTAGCACCTGATCCTCTAAGCTCAATGAATTCGACAAGGCTATTTCGCCTTTGTATTGATTTGCGAAGTAACTCAAAATCTCTTCGGGAGTCAACCTCTCCATCTGAGCATTTAGCTCTTTTATATTCTCTTGGTTCATAGCTATGAAATTTACCTACAAAATTACGTCATATCTTCGACTTAACAATAGGTACAAATACCCAATTAACAACGTTTAACCCTAGGAAGAACGATCTTAAGCAGCTTTTTCATCGCCTCAGCCACAGATAGCGTCGTTGTATCTAGGGCTATTGCTGGCGATGTTGGTGGTTCAAATGGAGCATCAACTCCCGTAAAATTTTTGATCTCCCCACGACGAGCCTTTGCATAAAGCCCCTTGATATCTCGCCTTTCGCACTCCTCGATAGGTGTGCTGATGTAGATCTCCATAAAGTCATCTACTCCGATGATATCTGCTGCCATTTCACGCATTGATTGCTCCGGCGAAATAAAGGCCGAAATTGTGATAACACCCGAGTCAACGAAAAGTTTCGTCACCTCTGCGATTCGTCTGATATTTTCGGCTCGATCCTCCGCCGAGAATCCCAAGTTACGATTTATTCCACTTCGAATATTATCACCATCCAATATTCTGCACAAGAATCCTCTTTGTGTCAACTCTCTTTCGAGAGCTATTGCAATAGTACTCTTGCCCGATCCGCTAAGACCCGTAAGCCATAGAGCTACAGCTTGTTGATTAAGCTGTGATTCTTTATCTTTGCGCCCTAGCATTCTGTCAAAAACTGGGTATATATTATTTTCTTCCATTTCAAAGATTTACATTTTATTAAAAAGACCAAATCAAAGGTATTAAAAATATTGATAAAATAAAAGTTATTATATTCAAAGGTAGTCCAATCCTCACGAAATCAAGGTATTTGTAGTTTCCAATACTTTGAACTATTAGATTTGTTTGGTATCCGATAGGTGTGCTAAAACTAGCTGATGCAGCAATGCATATTGTTACAAAGAAAGGCATTGGGTTGAGCCCCAACTGCGTGGTGATAGATATTGCGATTGGGAATGCTAAGGCTGCGGCGGCATTGTTTGTTATAAGCTCCGTGAAGAGGTTTGTCACCATAAATAAAATTGCCAATAAAATATATGGACTCACATCTCCTCCACCCGCTATTTCAATAATCTTAAAGACTATAAGATCCACGATTCCAGAGTTTTGCATCGCTCGACTTATAGCAAATGCCGAGGCGATCGTAATGAGCAAATCCCACGAAATATATTTGGTGTATCTCTTTGCTGGAAAAAGTTGTGCCCACGACATTACGATAGTTGTGATAATAGCGAAAAAGAACATATCGAACCGCACATCTGGGAACTTCTCCCGCACTATCGGGTGCTCTCCAATGAGTGTTCCCAAACACATAAAGAGTAGAAGTACCACCGCCAACCATCTCTTTTTTTTGGTGGGAGTTACGTGATCTTTACCATCGAGAAGCACCACAAAAAAACTCGACGATCCCCACGTCTTGAAAAATGTATCATCCCCCTCGATTATAAGTGTATCGTTCTTCTCATATTTAAGCTCCGAGAGTTCTCTCTGCAAAATCTCTCCGTTTCGTTTTATGGCGACAACTCTAGCTCCAAATCGACGCTGAAAATTAAAATCCGCCACTCGTCGATTAATCCCCGGAAAGCGTGCCGAGATAACCGCTTGAATATAGTTTGATCCCTCCAACTCCTCCTCAGAGTTGATATTACTTTGGTTGGGCAGTAAAAATTTAGAGAAGATAAGAAGATACACAATACCAGCAACCGCAATAAATATTCCCACTTTTCCCAACTCATACATCGAAAATCCACGATAACCTGCATCCAACATCATACCGTGCACCACTAAATTTGTCGATGAGCCAATCAACGAGCACATTCCGCCAAGAATTGTAGCGTACGAGAGTGGAATCAAAAATTTAGAGGCTGGGAGTTTAAATTTAGATGCCCAATTTTTAACAATCGGTGCGACAATAATCACAACCGGAGTATTGTTGAGCATCGACGAAATCATCGCCACGCTGGGTAGTAACCTAAGTAGCAACCCTCTTCCATTTTTGCTATCCTTCGGGAATAGTGGCTTGATAACGTTCGATATCGCATCCGTGCGTTTCACCCCCTCGCTGACCAAAAATAGCAGCGCAATAGTCATAACTCCTCGGTTGCTAAACCCCGCAAGTAGCTCCTCGGCGGAGAGTACCCCACCCACAAACAACAT
The DNA here is from genome assembly GCA_044434245.1 of Rikenellaceae bacterium. Taxonomy (GTDB): domain Bacteria; phylum Bacteroidota; class Bacteroidia; order Bacteroidales; family Rikenellaceae; genus Alistipes. Next base: position 7,456 of record JAWXSU010000057.1, read on the forward strand.
CGTTGCTGCAGAGAAGAGTACTAACCCTTGTCGCATGTCGTTTTTTATGAGTGCACGGATCGCAACCGCCACAACCGCCACAACAAATATCATCTGCCATGTCATAAGCCTCTACTTTTTACGAACTATAAACCACGGGTTCAATAAATCGACCTTGTTGTACTCCAGAGGCATCTCATCGTCGTGTCTGACAACCTCCGCACCCGAACATCGAGCCACGGCATCTCCTGCTGCGGTGTCCCACTCCATAGTGGGTGCATATCGAGGGTAGACATCGGCACTCCCCTCCGCTACGAGAGCCAGTTTTATGGAGCTACCACTACTTATGAACTCTACATCTCCGTGTTGTTCTCTCATCTTCTCGACAAAGGCTGTTGTCTCGTCGCTAAGGTGAGAACGAGACGCCACGATAGTAAATTTATCGTGCTTTTTCTCAAGAGGTAATTTTGCCGAATGGGTGATATACTCGTCAATACTCGGTAACGAAGAGTCCGCTGTGATATTATCTAACCTATACGCACCAACCTCCTGTGAGGCAAAGTACAAAATCTCCTTCACTGGCAGGTAAACAACCCCTAAAACAGGCACCCCACGCTCTACAAGCGCAATGTTAACCGTAAATTCTCCATTGCGTTTAATAAACTCCTTCGTTCCATCCAAAGGGTCAATAATCCACAACCTTGAGTGGGCACTGCGCACCTCGTAACTTTCATGTCGTCCCTCTTCACTAAGGGCATATATTCCACTTGGTTCAAGGGTTTTGGTTATCACTCCATGTGCCCTTTTATCTGCGATAGTTAGAGGTGAGTTATCAGCCTTACGCTCTACTCCGAAGTCGGATGTTGGGTCGTTATATATCTCTAAAATCTCTGCTCCAGCGTCGAGTGCAGCTTTAATAGCTAGGTTAAGTAGGTTTCTCATATATTAAAAGGCTTCTGTCATATTTAGGTACACAAGAGTCTGTTTCTCGATGGGACTATATCCCACATCGACTCTAAAGTTCATGCGTGGTTGCATCTCGATTCTAAGTCCTGCGCCATAGTTGGGCAACACCCCCTCGATCTCGAATGGCGAAGGACCTAATAATCCTGACCCCATCCACACCGTGAATCCCAATCTGTTACCCACTTTTGACCAAAAATTTACTGGGTCCATTTGGAATTTATGTCGATACTCCACCATCGCTACGTGTGCTGAATTATCACGATATTGACCTTGGTAGTAACCTCTCAAATCGAATGGTGATCCCACTGTAGATAGGCGTGTAAATGGTGCATCACCAAATATATTGTCGGAGTATACACTCCACGCCAAGGTTCGTCCCACTTTGTTTTTAGAGAGTTGCGTATATTGGCGATACTTAATTTGGAGTTGTTGATATGCGAAATCACCACCTAAATATCCACCATATACTAACCCCTTGACATCAAAATAGATACCCGAATATGCATTTGCCGGCACATCGCGCGAGTCATAATTTACGGAAAATCCCAACGCACTATTTAGTGTTTGGAATCCACTCTGAGTGCCTCCAACTCTGATATAATCATCGTTGAGAGTCATCCCCAATGATGGGTCTGTTATCTTATCGTTTTGCAGGTGGAATGTAGGACCTAGAAACCAATCACTCTCGCCTAGTCTGAACAATAATATTGGATTTATATTTATTTGACTATTAAAGTATTGTGTTGTCTCTGCCCCTCGTTCAGTCTCTTTGTTTTTGTTGTACCCCACACCATAATAATTACTCGCAAGATTGGAGTATATGAACTCTCCGGTGAGTCTAATATGATCTTTTTTCATAAAGAGTTGAGGGCGCACCAACATCGAAAAATTGACTCCATTAGAGAACGACAACGAAAAAGCAACCGGCATCACCGAGCGTCTCTCAAATCCCTTCATTCCGGGGAGGTCAAATGTCATAAGAGCACTTCCGCCAACCAAGAAACCATAGTCGGGGGTATATCCCGGACCTCCGAGGATACTAAACCGCAGATTTTTATTCTCCTTCTCTTCTGTTTTATTGTCAATGATCTCTGCGACTTTCACGATATCTACAACCTCTTTGTGGGTCTCTTGGGAGTGTAGTATATTTGTCGTAAATAGCAGTAGCAGTGTAATCGCACATGCGATGTAGGGGGTCAGTTTTCTCATTTTTTATTAGGTTGCACCAATTCTATATTTATATAGAACGTGCAAAGATACAAAATATTCCCTGCATTCCCAATTTTCATCTTATTAAGTAGTGTAAAACAATTATTGTCATATTTTTAAAAGCACTCTTGGAGCGATATTTTTCACTATTAAATTTCAGTATAGAACCACTATAAGTAGTGAAAAACAATTATTGCCATATTTTTAATAGCACTCTTGGAGCGATATTTTTCACTATTAAATCTCAATGTAGAACCACTATATTTTCAATTCAATAGCAAAA
>JAWXSU010000058.1:0-9697 GCA_044434245.1 Rikenellaceae bacterium
GCGATATTTTTCACTATTAAATCTCAATGTAAAACCACTATATTTTCAATTCAATAGCAAAAAATCTCATCTTCAATAGCACTATCAAAAACACACCAATAATTATTTTACACTACTTAAAATTCAGCCACCCCTATATTTCTGATTTCAAAATCTACTTCACGTACACCTTAAAGTCGCTATATTGCGCCGCTCTTGTATACATATGTCGCAAACCAATACGCCCATAGTTGATAGGTGCTTTACCCTCCAAACTCCACACATAACACTCCTCACGACCATCGCCCTCCACATTCATATATAGGTGAGTTTCATCCTTAATTACTGTGACTTTGTAGGTTACAAATGGTTTGAACAACTCGATATTGTAGAATGTCGGCTCAACCTCCATCTGATCGAACGATATATCCTCAGAAATTGGGTACTTACGAACTCGCAAGTAATCATTCTTCGGATCTTCATTCACCATAGGGAACGCCGCATAACTGATGTGAAGTGGATTCATATACTTGTAATATATGCTCATTGTCGGAACATCTCTCTTCCACTTCGAAATATCGACATCCGTACTATCCACCCCCGTACCTTGAGCTTGGATATATAGAATATTGACATTTACCGTCTGCTCCTCCGTACGAGTATAATTATACTCAATCTTCACATCACCCTCGAATTGATCCTTTGTCCACAACACTGCGTGGTGAGCATCATTACCATACTCCTCACCTGCTCTGAAATCCATTCCATCCTCCGAGTTGGTGACCGTAGCGATGAGTCCATCCAAAAACCATTGATCTTGCCAATCTCCTCGACATGAGTCATCCATCTTCAAGACCCACTCAGGCGAATTGTTAATCTTATCAAACTCCGAAATCTCCTCCGTGCCACAACCTATCAAGGTTGCACAACTCGCAACTACGAAAGTTGCTATTTTATTTGTGAATTTCATATCTTAATTAATTTATCTGTTCGATTAGAACAACACTCCACGGTGTAAGTTCACGACTTATTACGCAGTTGCCATCCTTATCTGCTGTGACAACATCAACTCTGAGGTTCTCAGCATAACTCTTCATAACCTTCACCTGCTCTCGTGTTGGAGGCTCTGGCTTACCCATAGACTCCCAATAGTTGTAGATATTTCCGCTCTCTTTATCCAAAGTCTCAATCTTGAACATCGCTCCGGGTTTCAACCCTTTGAGTGTCAAATCCAACTCCTTAGATGTGCCGCTCTCGCGCCTATCAGCTCCTCTAGGTACTGATTGCTCATACTCCGCAGGGTAGTTATATGCGATTGCGATAATACGATCATCTCCCGAATCACGGCTCACATACAACTTCTCATCTTTGTAAACTTCAATGTCTCCCAACTGGTGAAGCATACGATACGCATGGTAACTTGGTTTCACAATTCCTTGGTAGTTAATCATTCCAAATCCTCCGTGGAAGATTGACTCACCACCACCCTTCTCTTCGAAAACATCCGTGAATGTCCAATACGCCAAAGAGTTAGCTAATCCTATGCACGACAAATTTGCCTTGACAATATATGCTGCAGGTGTCAAATAATCATGCGTCTGATCTCGACTATTAGGCGACGTATTCCACTCCGTGAGGTGAATCTCCGCAGCCGGAAAAGCACTCTCAGCTATTGCTCTATTCAACCACTCCATATCATCCTTCAAAGAACCTACGTGGCGAGAGATATCCCTTCCACGATTAGTCGTTGGATCCAATGGAAAATCTGTTGGATAGGGGTGACAGCTGATAAAATCAACCGGCAACTTCTCCTTCTTACAATATTTCAAGAAATCCTTGATCCAGACACCTTCCCATGTGAGTTTGTTGATATTATCCGCATCGATATTTACAAACTTCGAGTTATCCTCCTTCTCGGAGTCGTAACGGCCATCCGCCACAAAGTTTGTTGTCGATGGACCTCCAACCTTAAGTCGATCATCTACCGAACGTACCGCTGTGACTGTCTGTTTGTACAACTCAAAATATTGAGATTTTGTTCCATCGAAGAATGCACGTGATAGATTTGGCTCATTCCACACCTCAAAGTACCACTTCAAAACCTCATCGATACCATATCTATCGACACAGTGCTGAGTAAATGCCTTGATGAAATCGTGCCAATCCCCATACTTAGATTCATCGGGCGTGGTCTTTGCCTCCCACCAAAAAGCTGTCATGCTATTCTCTGCCGCAAATTGGTCGGGGAAGAATCCCAACTCTACAAAAGGTCTCACCTCCAGATCCAACAATCTATCAAACACATCATCGATATATTGCCAGTTATATGTATACTTACCATTCTTCTCAAACACAGGAAACATATCTGAGTGGAAAAGTCCATGAAAACGAACATACTCAAAACCGCAGTTCTCCTGCACCTTTGCCATATGCTCTAACCATCCTGCACGCAACGCCTCGTTTGCTCGTCCGGCTCCGACACATTTACTCCAAAAATGGTCTACTCTATCCGAACATGTTGTCGTATTAACGTCAACACTTTGCGCATCAACACCAAAAGGTGTCAACGCAAAAAGTGCCAAAGTTAAAGAAATTACTAATTTCTTCATCTATTTAAAGTGTTTGTTTACAATACGATAGAGTTGATAGACATTGGTTGAAGTGTAGCCTCGACCATAGTTGCTCCAATCTTAATCTTCATTGTTTGAGTCTCACTCTCTGGGTTGTAAACCATAACTACTGTGCGACCATCCGCCATCTTGAATGCGATGTGGTTGTCACCCTTCGAACTATCCAAACGTTGTGATCCTGGTTGTACAAAGTGTGAGAAGTGCTTGAACAAATAGAACTCATCTGTGTATTTAACCGACTTAGACTCACGATCAATAACGATCATAGAGTTTTGTGGCCATCCCCATGCACTCTGTCCTGTTTGATCTAGGATCATGTTCCAATACATGTAAGAGTTACTTCCGTTGTTCATATAGTGCATGATGCTACCCCATGATCTAACAAGTGAACTCCAGTTATTCTCAGACTCGCCACACTTGTTCTCTGTTTGCATATACTTAAGCTCTGGGTGAGACTTGTAAAGGTGTGGTAGAGCACGCTCTCCTCCCCATTGGAAACCGATTCCTTTGATGTATTTGTCTGCATCTGAGCTCTTAAGAACTGTCTCGCAGTATGTAGGGTTACCCCAGTTTACTGTACCCAACCAGATATCTGTATCTACACCATCTGCCTCGAACTGAGGACCCATGAACTTACCAATGAAGTAAGCCATATCCTCTGGACGCCATGTACAACTTGGCCAGTTTGGTGAGTAAGCGATCTCGTTTTGTGGCATGATAGCGAACAAAGGTACCCCCTCTGCCTTGTATGCTTGAGCAAACTTAGAGAAGTAAAGTGCATAAGCCTTCAAATATCTCTCTTGCATATTGAATCCTGTACAGTTATTCAACAAATCCGCTCCCTCAGGCATTCTGTTACCCATCTCACGACCATTCCAATCACCACCACGTGTAGAGTAGTGCTCGTTGATCTTCATCCATGATGGTGGAGTCCATGGCGATGCCCATATTTTAAGATCTGGGTTTATAGCCTTCGCTGCCTTGATGTATGGGATTGTGATGTAACGATCACGATCGATATTGAAATCTCTCATGCCGAAATCCTCCTTAACATCACAGCTCGAATAGTAACTTAGTGAGTAGTCATTAGATCCTACTGAGATACGACCCATAGTGAAAGCACATCCCTCAGCCGAGAACAGATCTTTCATGATCTTATCAACCTCAGCCTGTGGAAGAACTTGCAATACATCCCATCCCATCTCGTTGAAAGTACCTCCGATTCCTTCGACTGTTTGGAAAGTCTTATCTGTGTATACTGTGATATCAGCCTCTGTAGCTGTTGATACCGAGATTGCCTTTTTTGCATCTATCCATCTCTCTGACTCAGTGGTATAGATCAACTGCGGCTTCTGCGCAAACGACGCAACTGTGGTTAAAGTCGCAATAGCTGCCAAGGCTATGCTTAAATAGTTTCTTTTCATTTTTCTAGGTTTAATATATTATGTAAAATATTGTGTAAAATTGTTGTTACTTAATTGTCACAACTAGTGGTGATTTAACTGTCACAGACTTTGCCTCGACACAATCTACCCACTCATCAAATGTAGTGATGTTGTACTTCTCCCATGCTGCACCCCAGTAGTATGTAAACTCTGTTGTTGGTACATACTCTCCGATAAGAGCCACGTGACCTGTCATTCCCAACTGCTTTTGCAATGGATCATCATTTACAAATGGCATGATACCTGCACTCTTAGCTGGTGTTGTCAAGATTGTTCCAACATAAATTGCTCCTTGCTCCGCATCTCTGTCAACATCTGCATATGCTGCAAATCCTCCCTCTTTCGAGACCTTTGTTTGTCTGCCTTTGCCACCTGCCATAACGATTCCCGCTACGATTGGAGCTGCACGACGAAGGTTTACATACGACACTGTGCTCTTGTTGAATTGTGATCCTGCGTCAACAGTCAATACACGAGTCTCGATGACGTTATTGTTCTTGCCAATCTCGATTGGTGTGAATGTGAATTTAACTGTCAAACGAAGAGGTCCGTTATCCAAAATCTCATAATCCTTGTAGCAATATGGATATACGATAGCACCCTTATCCATCAAAGCTGCACCTCCCGCACCTAGCGTTGGTCCTACTTTGTAGCAATCCATACCATTTCCGTGGTCAACGTGGTATGAAATTGTGTTTTGAAGCTCTAGTGCAGCTGCCTCATCTGTCTCACGCAACTCCTTGATCTTAGCCACCATCTCTGGATCTAGCTCCTTTCTATAACGCTCCTCGACAACAAGCTCTGGAGTCGACTTCACCCATACATCGTTACCATAAGCTCTCTCGCCTGTAGCTTGCAACGCTGGACCATAAATACGGAATGCGATACGATCATTCTCCCACGCAAAGTCATCTACACGCTCTGGGAACTGACGTCCAAACACCTTCGACTCGAACTTCTTAGCCTCACCAACTGTGATTTTATATGTCGCAGATGACGATGGTGCAACGTCCGCTTGGAAGATCAACTTACCATCATAAGTAACCTGCGAAGGGATCAAATCACCCGATGGGTCATACACCGCAAGTGCAACATCTCCCTCGACTGCCATTTGGCTCTTCACAGCCTCTAGATCCAACTCTACGACCTCCTCGCTACGATCAACACCTGTGGTATTCTCAAGTGTAACCTTCACGGATGGTCCAGACGAACACGAAAATGCCAATACGGCTGCGCTCAAAATTGCAAATATTCTTTTCATTTTTTTAGTTTTTAGCTCTAAAATCATATACCACAAGATTGCCTCAGTCTCACCAAAACAACCTTGTGGATACAAAATAAATAGTTACAGCCCTTGATTACTTAGGTTGCTTTCCAATATACGCAAGGATACCTCCATCGACATAAAGAACGTGACCATTCACGAAATCTGATGCCGTAGATGACAAGAATACTGCTGGACCAACCAAATCCTCTGGTGTTCCCCAACGAGCTGCTGGAGTCTTAGCCAAGATAAACGAGTCAAATGGGTGCTTTGATCCATCTGCTTGTGGCTCACGAAGAGGTGCTGTTTGTGGTGTTGCGATGTAACCAGGACCGATACCATTACATTGGATGTTGTACTCTCCGTACTCTGATGCAATGTTACGAGTAAGCATCTTCAATCCGCCCTTTGCCGCAGCATAAGCCGATACAGTCTCACGACCCAACTCACTCATCATCGAACAGATATTGATGATCTTACCTGCATTCTTCTTCATCATTCCCGGCAACACAGCCTTTGCAACGATAAATGGACCATTAAGGTCGATGTCGATAACTTGACGGAACTCCGCTGCTGACATCTCGTGCATAGGGATACGCTTGATGATACCTGCGTTGTTGAACAAGATATCTACCGAGCCAACCTCCTCAGCGATTTGAGCAACCATAGCGTTAACTTGCTCTTCGTTAGTCACGTCGCAAACATAACCCTTAGCGTCGATACCAGCCTCTGCGTATGCTGCCATACCCTTAGCTACCAAATCAGCGTTAATATCGTTGAATACAATCTTCGCACCTGCCTTAGCCAAACCCTCAGCAATTGCAAAACCAATTCCGTAAGATGCACCTGTTACAAGTGCTACCTTACCCTCTAATGAAAAATTAGACATAATTTTTTATCTTAATTCGTTAATTTTATAAAAATCTTGATCTCCGTAATCTACGTTCTCACCACCCATACCCCAGATAAATGTGTAGTTTGAAGTCGCTGCTGCTGAGTGAATTGACCACTCTGGTGAAAGAACTGCTTGGTCACCCTCCATCCAGATGTGACGAGTCTCCGTAGGCTCACCCATGAAGTGGCAAACAGCTTGTCCCTCTGGTACCTCAAAATAGAAGTAAGCCTCCATACGACGAGAGTGTGTGTGCGCTGGCATTGTGTTCCAGACACTTCCTGGAGCTAGCTCTGTCATACCCATTTGGATTTGGCATGAATCAACAACTTGGTGAACAAGCATCTTATTGATATTACGGTGGTTAGCACCCTCCAAAGATCCCATCTCAGCAACGATAGCGTCACCCTTAGTGATCTTTTTGTCTGGATATGCTTTGTGTGCGTTAGCTGAGTTGATGTAGAACTTAGCAGGGTTGCTTGCGCAGTTGCTCTCGAAAGTCACAACCTTGTCACCAGCACCGATATAAAGTGCCTCCTTGAAATCCAACTCATAAGCTACACCATCGATAGTCACCTTACCAGCACCACCAACATTGAAAAGACCGATCTCACGACGAGTCAAAAAGAAGTCAGACTTTAGAGGGTCGATTGTCTCCAATGTAAGAACCTCATCAACAGGCATTGCTCCTGCAACTATCAAACGGTCATACATAGAGTAAACCATGTTTACCTCATCCTTTGTGAACATTTTCTCGATCAAGAAATCCTCTCTCAAGCGTACTGTGTCGTAACCTTTAGCATCTTTTGGGTGTGCTGCATAGCGCAACTCGTAGTTCGTTTTCATAATTTTTTATTTTTGGTTTGTTATTGTTGTTCTCTTTTTTGCAATCGATACCACAAAATTATAAACATTTTTCAGATATACAAAATTATTCGCAACATATTTGCCCCCTTCAACCACCAAAGAGAGAGAAAATCATTTTTTTTACACCTATTAATTTAAGTACTCAAATATTTGTCGCAATATTTGATATTTAAATAAAAATAATTATATTTGTACTATTATTTGCGAGAATACGCCTTTTTCGCAGCACAAGCGGCAACAAGAAACAAAAACAACAATAACTAATTTTTAATCTAAAACTACTATGTCTCAACAAGATCAAAAGCCCACTTCGTGGCGTTGGTGGATCTGTGCGATGCTTTTCGCAGCCACTACTATCAACTACCTTGACCGTCAGGTTTTGTCCCTCACATGGGATGAGTTCATCAAACCAGAGTTCCACTGGGATGAGTCACACTACGGTACTATCACCGCTATCTTCTCGATCGTTTATGCTGTTTGTATGCTCTTCGCTGGTCGCCTTGTCGATTGGTTGGGTAGCAAGAAGGGGTTTCTTTGGGCGATCGGTGTATGGTCGTTCGGTGCTTGTATCCACGCTGGTTGCGGTTGGTTCACTCAAAAATATGTAGGTCTTAATAGTGCAGATGAGCTTATTGCTGCTACTGGAACTGTCGCAATGACTATCGCTACCGTAAGTACTTGGGCATTTATTATTGCTCGTAGTGTATTGGCTCTTGGTGAGGCGGGTAATTTCCCTGCAGCTATCAAGGTTACAGCAGAGTACTTCCCTAAAAAGGATCGTGCTTTCGCTACAAGTATCTTCAACGCAGGTGCATCTATCGGTGCCCTCTTCGCTCCACTTACTATTCCGTTGTTGGCTAAATATTTTAAGTCGATCGGTGTAGGTAATGGTTGGGAGATGGCGTTTATCGTGATTGGTGCTCTCGGATTCCTTTGGATGGGATTCTGGGTATTCTTCTACGAAGATCCACGCAATAGCAAATTCGTCAATGAGGCGGAGTTGGCATATATCGAGCAAGATAAAAACGAAGAGGTTGAGGTTGAATCTGAAGAGGTTGTAGAGAAGATCGGTCTTGGCGAGGCATTGAAGTACAAACAAACTTGGGCATTTGCTGTTGGTAAATTCATGACCGATGGTGTGTGGTGGTTCTTCTTGTTCTGGACTCCATCGTATCTCGACACTCAGTTCGGAATCAAAACATCGGATGGTTTGGGTGTAGCTCTTATCTTTACTCTTTATGCAATCACAATGCTGTCTATCATCGGAGGTAAGTTGCCTACGATCATCATTGATAAAACAGGTATGAATCCTTATGCTGCACGTATGCGTGCGATGTTGATCTTTGCGTTCTGTCCACTTGTAGTTCTTTTGGCTCAACCTCTAGGTGCAATCTCTCCATGGTTCCCTATCATTATGATCGGTATCGGAGGTGCTGCTCACCAATCATGGTCTGCAAACATCTTCTCTACTATCGGTGATATGTTCCCTAAAGCTGCGATCGGTACAATTACCGGTATTGGTGGTATGGCTGGAGGTATCGGTTCGATGCTTTTGCAAAAGAGTGCTGGTAACTTGTTTGTTCACGCTGGTGAGACCAACATGCAATTCTTAGGCTTCGAGGGTAAGCCTGCAGGATACTTCATCATCTTCTGCGTGTGTGCTTTTGCATACCTTATCGGATGGATCATCATGAAGTCGCTTGTTCCTGTTTACAAGCCAATATCTAGATAGTTTATATAATGTGTTGAGCGATGGCGGATTTTGTGATGAAATTTGTCATCGCTCCCCTTTAATACAATATTACAATATGAAAATCGTAACTATGGGCGAGATTATGCTCCGCCTATCAACTCCAGGAAACAAACGTTTTGTTCGTTCAGAATCTTTTGATGTCGTTTATGGTGGAGGTGAAGCAAATGTGGCTGTTAGCTGTGCTAACTATGGTCACGATGCTTACTTCGTATCTAAACTTCCAACTCACGAGATTGGTCAAAGTGCAGTTAATGCTCTTCGTCAATTTGGCGTTAAGACTGACTTTATCGCTCGTGGTGGTGACCGTGTTGGTATTTACTATCTTGAAACAGGTGCTTCAATGCGTCCATCGAAGGTTATCTACGATCGTGCAAACTCTGCTATCGCTGAGGCTACAGTTGCAGATTTCGACTTCGACGCTATCATGGAGGGTGCTGCATGGTTTCATTGGTCGGGTATCACACCTGCATTGTCGGATGAGTCGGCTGAGATGACACGCCTCGCATGTGAGGCTGCAAAGCGTCACGGAGTAACAGTTTCTGTAGACCTTAACTTCCGCAAAAAGTTGTGGACAAAGGAGAAGGCTCAATCTGTAATGCGCCCACTTATGGAGTATGTTGACGTTTGTATCGGTAACGAGGAGGATGCAGAGTTATGTCTAGGATTCAAGCCCGATGCTGATGTTGAGGGTGGTCACACAGATGCCGAAGGATACAAGGGTATCTTCGAGCAGATGATGAAGGAGTTCGGATTCAAATATGTTGTATCTACACTTCGTGAGTCATTCTCTGCAACATTCAACGGATGGAAGGCTATGATCTACAATGGCGAGGAGTTCTATATGTCAAAGCGTTATCGTTTAGTATC
>JAWXSU010000059.1:0-9405 GCA_044434245.1 Rikenellaceae bacterium
AATTATTGGTGTGTTTTTGATAGTGCTATTGAAGATGAGATTTTTTGCTATTGAATTGAAAATATAGTGGTTTTACATTGAGATTTAATAGTGAAAAATATCGCTCCAAGAGTGCTATTAGAAATATGGCAATAATTGTTTTTCACTACTTAGAATCTTAATAGTTGCGTGAAATTTTTATTTAATCGTAATTTGGAGTTTTTTCGAAGTGCAATAAACTTTGCAATATATTTCTGTAATACATAATTTTGTACTACATTTACGGCGTACTTTTTAAAATAAAAAGTACGAAGATACGTTTTTTATGGAACACTTAAAATAGAAGCATAATGATAAAAAGAGATCTTATCGGAATAGCACTCTCGGCAGTAGCTATTCTATCGGTAGGTTGCAAAGGGCAACAACAGATGGATGTTCAACCCAAAGAGTATGAGTTGAAGAGTATTACGTTGAGCGATTTCGCATCGTCATCGTCATATTCGGCGGCGGTACAGGGTAGACAAGATATCGACATCTACCCGCAAGTTAGTGGCTACCTATCGCAAATTGCAGTCACTGAGGGTCAAACTGTAAAAAAGGGGGAGCTGCTGTTTGTAATCGAACAAGCACCATATATCGCAGCATACAAAGCCGCTGTTGCTGGTGTCGAGGTTGCGAATGCAGCAATGGCTACAGCTACGCTAAACTATGATAATGCTAAGAGTCTAAGACTTAAGGGGATTATCTCAGAGTCGGAGCTTCTTACAGCCAACAACGCACTCAAAAGTGCAAAGGCGCAACTTAGCGTGGCGCAAGCTCAGGAGATGAGTGCAAAGACAAATCTAGACTTCACGAAGATTCTTAGTCCAACAGATGGTGTAGTTGGAAAACTACCATATCGTAAAGGTGCGTTGGTGTCGGCATCGTTGCCTCAAAGTTTGACGGTGATATCGGACAACTCACAAATGTATGTATACTTTTCGATGACCGAGAGCCAAATATATAACCTTCTCGATAGCTACGAGACAAAGCAGGGGGCGATAGATGCAATGTCGGAGTTGGATCTTAAACTCAGCAATGGAACTATATATCCACAAAAGGGTGCATTGGAGAGCATCAGCGGAGTTATCGACAGCTCGACAGGTGCGGTGAGTCTGCGTGCGGTGTACGATAATCCAGATCGTCGACTCATAAGTGGTTCGACGGCGAGTGTTGTTGTTCCGGAGTTGTTTGAGGATGTTGTGGTGATCCCTAAGAGTGCAACTTTCGATCTTCAAGATAAAGTTTTTGTTTATAAGGTTATCGATGGAGTTGCGAAATCTGCCCCTATCACAGTGTCGAAATCGATGAACGCTACGGAGTATGTCGTGACATCGGGTCTTAGTGAGGGTGATGTTATCATCGCTGCAGGAGCTGGTTTGGTGCGTGAAGGTACACCCGTAAAGCAATAAGGTACAACGTAATAAATCAAAGAAGATGAATATAAAAACCTTTATTGATAGACCTATATTATCTATAGGAATATCAATTTTTACAGTATTGCTAGGACTCATTGCCCTAGTGACACTTCCTATTGAGCAATACCCCTCGATTGCACCACCCGCAGTAAATGTCACAACAACATATACCGGTGCGAGTGCCGATGCAATCCAGAAGAGTGTGATCGCACCACTCGAAGAGGCGATAAATGGAGTGGAGGGAATGATGTATATGACCTCTACGGCGAGTAATAATGGTTCGGCAACAATCACTATATACTTCAATCAGGGTGTAGATCCAGATATGGCAGCGGTGAATGTTCAAAACCGTGTGGCGATAGGTTCTGCGACACTCCCCTCGGAGGTGCTTCAGATTGGTGTGACGACTCAGAAACAGCAACCTTCGAACCTGCGTATATTTTCGTTTGTGAGCCCTAACAATACATATGATGAAAGTTTCATAAGTAACTACGTGTCGATCAACGTGCGTCCCGAAATTCAACGTATTGCTGGTGTGGCGAGTGTTACTATTTTTGGCCCAACATATTCGATACGTGTGTGGTTAGATCCTCAGTTGATGGCGCAATATAGTTTGATTCCAAGCGACATAACTGCAATATTGGCGGAGCAAAACCTAGAGATTGCGACGGGAACAATCGGTGAAAACTCAGGTCAAACATTCCAATATACGATGAAGTATACGGGACGTAAGCAGAGTGTAGCGGAGTTTGAAAACTTGGTAGTGAAGGCGTCAGCAGATGGAGAGATACTTCGTCTCGGTGATTTGGCTCGTATCGAAATGGGTAAGGATAATTATGGCTATGATTCAAAAGCAAATGGTAGTAATGGCTGTTTGGTACTTGTGAAGCAAACTGCAGGGTCGAATGCAACCGAAATAAATTTAGCAATCGACGAACTTTTTGCGGAGTTAGAGAGCAGTTTTCCTCGTGATTTGGAGATTGCGCCAATTCAAAACACAAATGACTTCTTGTTCGCTTCGATTGAGGCGGTAGTGATTTCGCTATTTTTAGCGATATTGTTGGTGTTTATTGTGGTTTACTTCTTCTTGCAGGATTTCAAGGCTACATTGATCCCGACAATTTCGATTATCGTGTCGCTCATTGGAACATTTGTCTTCTTGCAGGTGGCAGGATTCTCACTCAACTTGCTGACGCTATTTGCATTGGTGTTGGTGATTGGTACGGTGGTAGATAATGCGATTGTGGTTGTCGAGGCGGTGCAGGCTCGTTTCGATAGCGGATACACATCTCCTTACGAGGCGACGGTAGATGCTATGAAGGGACTTGTGGCGGCACTATTCACCACGACTCTTGTCTTTATGGCGGTGTTTATTCCGGTGAGTTTCATGGGCGGAACAACGGGAATCTTCTATACTCAATTTGGACTTACGATGGCGGTTGCTGTGGGAATTTCGTTTGTGAATGCGCTAACTCTCTCGCCAGCTCTTTGTGCGATATTGTTGAGACCGAACCCAGCTGAGGGTGAGGGAAATAAAGTTGCGGCAAAGGTGCGAAAGACTTATAATACAACCTATGCGGCGATGCTTAAGCAATACACCAAGGGGGCGATGTTCTTTATTCGCCGCAAATTGTTGGTGCTGTTGATATTGGTGGGTACGGTTGCTGGTTTGTTGTTTATGATGAACAACACCAAGCAGGGATTTGTTCCTACGGAGGATCTGTCGCTAGTCTTTGTCGATATCTCGACATCATCGGGAAGTACTCTCGACCAAACGGCAGATGCTGTGGAGCGAGTATATGCGGCGGTGAAGGATATACCTCAATTCCAAACCGTAGCTCAGGTGTCGGGATTTGGATTGATGTCGGGTTCGAGTTCAAATGCTGCATCGTTGTTTATAAGTCTCAAAAACTGGGACGAGCGTAAGGGTGCTGAGAACTCTGTAGATGCAGTTGTTGCGGAGATTTATAAGCGTACGGCTCACATCACAGATGCCAGAATATTTGCTGTGACACCGGGTATGATCCCCGGATATGGTGAGGGTGGCGGTTTCGAGTTCCATATCCAAGATCGTCAAGGTGGCGATATAAAATCACTACACGCAGTTTTGCAAAAATATTTGGCGAAGCTCAATGCTCGCCCCGAAATTGCGATGGCGTTTAGTAGCTACAATGTTAACTATCCTCAATATACGGTAGATGTCGACGCTGCGAAGTGTAAGATGGCAGGGGTGTCGCCTAAGGAGGTGTTGTCGGTGATTGGAGGATACTACGGAGGAATCTATGCATCGAATTTCAACCTCTTTTCGAAGGTGTATAAGGTTATGATCCAGAGTGATTTTGGTGAGCGAGGTGATGTGCGAACTCTCGATAATGTATATGTTCGTATCGGAACTCAGATGGCTCCCGTGTCGCAGTTTGTAACCCTAACGAAGGTGTATGATCCTGTGGAGTTGTCTCGATTTAATATGTATTCAAGTATTGGAGTCAACGGAAATATATCGGCAGGATATAGTTCGCAAGATGCTATTAGGGCTATCAAAGAGGTGGCGGCTGAGGAGTTGCCTGCGGGATATGGTATAGATTATAGTGGTATGACTCGTGAAGAGGAGGGTGGAGGTAACACCACCGGTTTGGTGTTTGCGATCTGCTTCGTATTTATATTTGTATTGATGAGTATGCTCTACGAGAGTTATTTCATCCCTTTGGCGGTGATTCTCTCTATCCCATTTGGTCTTTTGGGTAGTTTTGTGTTTGCTAAGATTATGGGACTTGAGAATAATATATATCTTCAAGTGGGTCTTATCATGCTTATCGGACTCCTCTCGAAGACAGCAATTCTGCTTACGGAGTACGCTTCGCAGTGTCGTAAATCGGGACTTTCGATCAAACAGTCGGCATTCTTTTCGGCAAAGGTGCGTATGCGTCCAATCTTGATGACGGCACTCACGATGGTGTTTGGTATGTTGCCGTTGATGTTTGCATCGGGTGTAGGTGCTGTGGGTAATAGAACCATTGGTGCCGGTACGGTGGGAGGTATGCTTGTAGGTACACTTGCGCTGTTGTTTATTGTTCCTGCGTTGTTTGTGATTTTCCAAACTTTGCAAGAGAAATTTAGCCCCATCACAGAGTTTGAAGAGCCTACAGATCCAATGATTATCGCAGAGCTTAAGGAGATTGAGGAGTACACACAAAAAAGAGATCAAGATGCTAAAAATAATTAAATATTTCACCGCAATAGTTGTTGCATGCTCAGTGAGCAGTTGCGGAATATACACGAAATTTTCGGCTCCCGAGCCCAGTGATACGACTCTCGTTGGGGAGAATATCACACTACGTGAGGAGCCATTGGAGAGTCTGCCTAGTTGGAAGGAGTATTTCGACGATGAGGTGTTGGTGGCTCTAATCGAGGAGGTGTTGTTAAATAATGTCGATTTGCAAGTTGCAGAGCTCAATATAAGCCAAGCGCAACGTGGTCTTCGCACTGCACGCCTAGCCTACATCCCATCGTTTGCCTTTGCGGGCGAAGGGTCGGTGACACGACTAGGTTCATACACAACAAATAGCTACACTCTGCCGCTCACAGCATCGTGGGAGGTGGATCTGTTTGGTCGACTACGCAATAGTAAGCGTCAAGCAGCAGCAGTTGTGGAGCAGACAAAGTTGTACAAAAGCTCCGTGCAGAGTCAACTTATCGCAGCAGTAGCGACAAATTACTACGCTCTGATTCTTGCCGATAACCAACTGAAAGTTGCACAGAATAGTCTTAGTGTGATGCAGCAGAGTCTGGAGACAATCAAAGCACTCAAAGAAATCGGGGCGCAAAATCAAGCAGCGGTAGAGCAGTATGAGGCGAATCTTAAATCTGTGGAGATCACAATGGAGAGTCTGCGTCAGAGTGTTGAACTCACTAGCAACAATCTTAATTTGTTGCTTTGCAGATCACCACGAAGCGTGGAGCGAGGAGTTGAGATTGTAACCTCTGAGTTGAATTTAGAAAATTCACTATCTCTTTCGGCACTCTCGTCACGTCCCGATGTGAAGTATGCTGAGGCGGTGTTGTGTCAAAGTTTCTATGGTGTGAACTATGCTCGATCGTCGCTCTATCCATCGATCAATATCACTGGAATTGTCGGGTATTCGGCAGGGGAGATGTTGCTTTCGGCATTGGCATCTGTAACGCAGCCACTCTTCATGGCGGGGGCAAATAGAGCAGCCTTAGGTAATGCGAAGGATCAATATGAGCAGGATCTTTTAGGCTTTAATATGAGCCTTATCACAGCAGGAAAAGAGGTGAATGATGCGATGGTTAACCTCAATGCAGCAGCTCGTAAAACATCTCTATCTCAGGGGCAGACATCGCACCTCGAAAAGGCGGTGGAGATCACCGCAGAGCTCATGGAGGCGGGGCAAGCAAACTACTTGGAGGTTTTGGTAGCTCAAAATAGCTACCTTGCGGCAAGCCTAGAGCTCGAAACAGTAAAATATAATGAGGCAGTGGCGAAGATAACACTTTACAAGGCTTTAGGCGGAGGCGTGGAATGATGTAAAGATTAGATGTATAATTCCCAAGAGGTAATATACATAGATCACACTATTGGATTTGACGATGACAGTAGAGTGTTTGCCTTAGATTTGAAAGAATATAGACAATATTCTGGTCGAATTTATTCGAACCCAAAATATTGTCTATATTCTTTTTATAGCCGAAGAGTCGTTTAAGTAGTGCAAAATAATTATTGGTGTATTTTTAAGAGTGCTATTGGAGATGAGATTTTTTGCTATTGAATTGAAAATATAGTGGTTCTACATTGAGATTTAAAAGTTAAAAATATCGCTCCAAGAGTGCTGTTAAAAATATGACAATAATTATTTTGCACTACTTATCTCTCGATTGTCACAAAAAAAAATGCGGAAAGTTACACTAGTTTATAATCTGTTTAGATTTCTCTTTTTACACTCGTTACATAGCCATTGTTATGCGCCTCGCACAAAGAAGAGAAAATTAAACTAATAGCTCTTTTAAAAATTTTAGCGAGAAAAACTTAAACAGATTCTTATAAGTAGTGTAAAACAATTATTGCCATATTTTTAACAGCACTCTTGGAGCGATATTTTTCACTATTAAATTTCAGTATAGAACCACTATATTTTCAATCACTATCTTTGTTAGAAGACCAAAAAGAAAAAAATTATGAAAAAATTATTAAGCACTGTAGTAACTCTACTACTTAGCACCTCCGTTTTATTGGCAGAAGAGAGAGTCATAGACCAAAGTACCCTTCCAAATGGTGCACTATCTTTTATCACCGAGCACTACCCTAATGATAAAATAACCATCGCCACAATGGATAAAGAGCTCTTCAATAAAGATTACAGCGTAATCCTTACAAATGATGTTAAAATAGAGTTCGACGATGCTGGCAAATGGAGCGAAGTTGAGTGTAAGCGCAACAGCGAAGTCCCAGCGTCGATTATACCAACGAAGGTAGCTAGCTACATCAAAGATCGTTTTCCAAGTAATAAGATCGTAAAAATCAATCGAGACAACAAATCAATCGAAGTAGAGCTCAACAATGACATAGAGCTTAAATTCAATAATAAAGGTGATTTAGTCGAAATTGACAACTAATTCAGAGACTAAGTAGGGTAAAATAATTATTGGTGTGTTTTTAAGAGTACTATTGGAGATGAGATTTTTTGCTATTGAATTGCATATATCTACGCAATGCGAAACTGTAAGTGAGACTGTAAATGGCACTGTAAATATAGTTTTAGAGGCGATATGCTTTAGTGGATAGCACTACATTAATACTCAACCTTAAAGTACGCCAACAACGCCTTATAATTATCCTGCGCAGTGAGGCAGGTATCTCGTAGATACTCTCTAATAGACCCCCAATTTTGGAGACCTCGGTAGTAGAACATTTTCAAATCTTCGTCGATTATAAATGGCACAATGCTAGACGATAAACACTCCTTGAACATTATGAGCCGACCTACACGACCATTACCATCTTGGAATGGGTGGATCGTTTCAAACCTGTGGTGGAAGTCGAGAATATCATCAAACCCCTTCTCTTTGATTGAGTTATACTCTTTGAGCAGCTTTCGCATTTCAGTCGCTACATCTTCGGGCAATGTGGTCTCAATGCCTCCGACCTCGTTTGGCAATCGCTTATATCCACCCACTACAAACCACTCTTTGACAGCATCGGAAGTACCAGATTTCAAGATCTTATGCAGCTTCAAAATCATACTCTCCGACAACTTCACATCGGCATTGTCGATGCAGTAGTCAATCGCTCGGAAGTGGTTTGTTGTCTCGATAATATCATCGACCTTTATAGCTTCATCGGTAATGCCAATCGTGTTAGTCTCGAAAATATATCGAGTCTGTTCCTTGGTTAGGCGGCTACCCTCGATGTGATTTGAGTTATATGTCAAGTCGATCTGTGTTCGGTGGTAGATACTACCTTTTAGCTTCATCGCCTTTTGCTCACGAAGTGCGGCAAGTAGAGGTGATATTTTTACCTTTGCACCCCTCTTCGGAGGCTCTGCAGAGGCAGGAATATTCCACGTTTTACCAGTGAGAAATGCACCCTCAATACGACCTGTGGCGCACTGATTTCTAACCGTGCGCTCCGAAATACTCCACTTTTGGGCAAACTCACTAACTGAAACATACTTCATAATCTCCATTTTATCGGCAATAACTTAATCGCTAAACCGCTACAAATATAGATATTCTTGCCGATAACGGCAAGTTTATGAGCGAAAATCACATTGGGAGATTTATAATACTAAGTTGAACAGATAGCCAAGAAGTATTATAAACAGTGTAATTGTGCCAAAGAATATAGCAATCAACTTCCACGTCATCACCTTTTTTAGGAGCGTTGCTTCGGGAAGAGATAGGCCCACTACACCCATCATAAAGGCGATAGCCGTACCCAGCGGAACGCCCTTTGCGACAAAGACTTGAATAATTGGAACTACACCTGCTGCGTTGGCGTACATTGGTACTGCGAGGATTACCGCTAATGGCACTCCATACCATTTGTCGGCTGAAAGTTGCTCGGTGAAGAAATCCTCTGGAACGTAGCCGTGCATTGCTCCACCTATGGCGATACCGATTATTACATAGATCAATACGCCACGAACAATCTTCCACGCATCACTGAGGATTGAAGGCAATCGCTCGATGAATGTAGCGTTGCTCACCTCCCATTCTATTTGTTCTGCTGCGGCATTTGCCTGTATCTGCTGTACCCAAGGCGAGAGGTATTTATCTAATTTGAGTTTACCCAAAATAAAGCCTCCGATAACACCCAGCAAGATACCCGATCCTGCATAGATCAATGTTGCTTTAACGCCAAATGTACCTAAGAACATAGCCACTGCCACCTCGTTCACAAGTGGCGAAGTGATAAGGTAAGCGAACGTTACTCCCAACGGAATACCACCCTTAACAAAGCCGATAAACAACGGAATCGAGGAGCAAGAGCAGAAAGGTGTAATAGCACCAAAAATAGATGCTAATAGGTACTGCATACCATACATCTTGTGAGTAGTGAGATAGTTGCGCAATTTATCTATTGGGAAATATGCGTTGATAACACCCATTATAGCACTAATCAAAAAGAGCAACAACAAAATCTTAATCGTATCGTAGAAGAAGAAGTTTACAGCAGCTCCCAAGTGCGAAGCTGCCTCAATTCCAAATATGTCATAGACTAACCAGTCTGCAAATTGTTGTATCATAACTCATTAACATTTACCTCCACAAGAGCATTTAGGGATGTGTAACCCCTTTATATCCTCAATGTAGAATCTGTAAAACCTATTCTTTATCTCGTCACGAACTCTGCGAAACTCGCTCTCGATGAACTCTGTAGTACCAACTGCGTGCGATGGATCATCAAAGCCGATATGTAGGCGGTGAGCCACCTTACCCACAAAGGCAGGGC
>JAWXSU010000060.1:0-9189 GCA_044434245.1 Rikenellaceae bacterium
TTATCCCAACCTTTGTGAAAAAGTTTCCGAAGGTGGAGTTAGAGATATGCGACATGGTGACAGCAGATGTTATCGAGTCACTCAAACGAGATCGTATAGATGCAGCGATTGTTGCTGGAGGAACATGCGGTGATGGGATCATTGAACATGACCTATTTGATGACCATTTTTATGCCTATGTCTCACCCGAAAATTCACTTAGCAACAAACGCAATATAAATATAGAGGATATAAACATCAAGGATTTGGTGCTGCTAAGTAGCGGAAACTGCATGAGGGATCAAGTGCTAGAGTTGTGTATGGCAAAACTCGGCGCACCATCACACTACTCCTTCGTTTCGGGATCAATAGACACACTTATAAGAATTGTAGACTGCACACACTGCATGACAATAATTCCAGAAATGGCACTAGAGTATATCCCTCACGAAAATAAAAAACGAGTTAAATCGTTAGCAAATGGTTCAACAAGCCGTAAAATATCGGTCGCAGTACGAAGAACGTATGTTAAAAATTCTGTTATCAAGGCGTTGACAGATACCATTTTATCATGCGCTCGGGGAATGTAAAAAATTTATTGTGTCGTGCAATGAGCAATTTTTAATTTGTTTTTTGTAAATTTGCATGATTTATCTATTATGGTGATAGGTATATAATTTAATAAAAAGATATAATTTTGTATGGATAAGATGATCGAAACTATTGTAGAGGCAATTCAAGATAAAAAGGGTAAGAATATTGTATCACTCGACTTGACAGGTTTTGATGGTGCAATATGTTCACACTTTGTGGTGTGTCACGCAGACTCTACAACACAAGTTGATGCGATCTCAAATGGAATTGAGGAGGCTATGGCAGAGAAGTTGGGTGAGAAGTTGTGGCGTGTCGAGGGTAGGCAAATGTCGTTGTGGATAGCTATGGATTATGTGGATGTTGTGGTTCATATCTTCCAATCTGAACTCCGTGAGTTCTACAAACTAGAGGAGTTGTGGGCAGATGCTCCATCAACCAAATATGAAAGCGAAGAGTAACGGTTAGTTATGGCAAAGAAAAAGAGTAAAAAAGGCACTACCCTACGTCCATCTTGGATGTGGGTGTATGCGTTTATTGGTGTCGCAATGGTTGGCTATTACATATTTAATAGAGATGTAAGCACCCCCATAAAAGGCGATTGGACCACTGTTGAGCAGATGGTTAAAAATGGAGAAGTTACGAAGATCAATATAGTGAATCGTGATGAGGCAGAGGTTTATCTGACCCCCGAGGCTATAGAGGCGTATCGTGCAGAGGGTGGAGATGAGAGATTTGATAATATCCCAACATCAGGAATGCAGATATATTTCACGATTCCATCGGTAGATTCATTCCGTGAAGATCTCAAACAAACAGCCATTGAGTCGGGGCGTGATATCCCTGTCTCGTACGAGAATCGAGGAGGTGGATGGAGCGAGATTTTATCAAGCATTCTACCTTGGATTTTGATTATCGGAGTTTGGATATTCATCATGCGTAGCATGTCACGTGGTGGTGCAGGAGGTGGCGCAGGAGGCATTATGAATGTAGGAAAAGCACGAGCTCAAGTATTTGACAAAGAGAGTGCAAAACGCATAACATTTAAAGATGTTGCGGGACTTGAAGAGGCTAAGATTGAGATTATGGAGATCGTGGAGTTCCTCAAAAAATCTGATAAATATATTGAGTTAGGAGCGAAGATACCCAAAGGCGCACTTCTAGTAGGACCTCCCGGAACAGGTAAAACATTGTTGGCAAAGGCTGTAGCAGGTGAGGCAAATGTGCCATTTTTGTCGATGTCGGGTTCCGATTTTGTGGAGATGTTTGTCGGTGTTGGAGCCTCTCGTGTGAGGGATCTTTTTGAGCAGGCTAAACAAAAATCACCCTGTATACTTTTTATAGATGAGATTGATGCTATAGGTCGTGCAAGAGGAAAAAATGCTGGGTTCTCGGGAAATGATGAGCGTGAAAACACACTCAATCAGCTGCTTACTGAGATGGATGGATTCCAAACCAACACCGGAGTGATAGTATTAGCAGCGACCAATAGAGCCGACATTCTTGATAAAGCACTATTGCGTGCAGGGCGTTTCGATAGACAGATTGATGTGGGATTGCCAGATGTTAAGGAGCGTGAAGAGATATTCAACGTACACCTTAAGAAGTTGAAGTTAGACCCAAATCTCGATAGAGGTTTTTTAGCTCGTCAAACTCCGGGATTCTCGGGAGCTGATATTGCGAATGTTTGTAATGAGGCGGCACTAATCGCAGCTCGATACGACAAGGAATTTGTGTCGAAAGATGACTTCTTGGCTGCAATAGATCGTATTGTCGGAGGTCTTGAAAAACGCAATAAAATCATCACAGAGGAGGAGAAACGTCGCATAGCATATCACGAGGCGGGACACGCTACAGTAAGTTGGATTTTGGAACATGCAAGTCCGCTAATTAAGGTTACTATAATTCCTCGTGGAAAGGCATTGGGGGCTGCGTGGTATCTCCCTGAAGAGAGACAAATCACCACACGAGAGCAACTTATGGATGAGATGGCAGCAACTCTCGGAGGTAGAGTTTCTGAGCAGTTAACATTTGGAGAGATATCGACAGGTGCACTCAATGATTTGGAAAGGGTGACAAAACAGGCTTATGCTATGGTTGCATATTATGGTATGGGAGAAAAGGTTGGCAACTTAAGTTTCTACGATTCATCGAATGGTGGAGAGATGGGAGGATTCACCAAACCATACTCTGAGGTAACAGCTCAAGCTATTGACACTGAGGCTAAAGAGTTCATGAGCAAAGCGTACTCAATGGCTCAAGAGGTGTTAACCAATCACTCTCAGGGGCTCAAAGAGTTAGCTGAGTTACTTCTCGAACGAGAGGTGGTTTTCACGGAGGATGTAGAACGAATTTTTGGACGTCGCAAAAAAGATATTGCACGAGACCAAAAAGAGGAGATACAAAAAGAGGAGATACAAAAAGCAGAAGAGCAACAGGTAGAGAGCTCTGATAATGAAGAGGCACAAGCCTAAGGGACATATCTAATACTAACCAAACTTAAATGAGAGATAACATAAAAAACCTGCTTACACGTACAGTAAGCGGAGCGACACTACTAGCAATAGTTGCAGGGGCAATATTGTGGAGTAGCTGGAGTTTCGGAGTGCTACTTTTAGTGGTGACAATAGGGTGCGTATATGAATTTAACAGAATGTCCCGCAGGTTGGGGCATGAGCCGTCGGAGGCGATAAGCATAGCGGCTGCAATGACTATATTTGCATTTGGATTTGATCTATTCTTCAACTCTAGTGGTTGGAGTATTGAGATAGTGCTCTTTATGATATTGATAATCCCTATGACATTTATTGTTGAGATATTCAAAAAAAAGAGTAACCCGATGGCGAATATAGCACTTACGCTGATGCCACTTCTATATATTGCAGCTCCGATTGCTCTTCTTGCGGGAATTCCTATACAGATGTGTGGTGGGGTGTGGTCTCCACTTGTGATGTTGTTATATATAATTGTGGTGTGGTCGAATGATATTTTTGCATACCTTGCAGGTATAACACTAGGCAAAAATTTATTGTGCGAGAGGTTGTCGCCTAAAAAGACATGGGAGGGTCTCTTTGGTGGTGTTATAGGTTCGGTTTTGGTGTCGATATGTGTAGCTAATATTTTGGGACATAGTGTGACTGTGTGGGTTGGAGTTGCATTGATAGCGACAATCACGGGTGTGATGGGAGATTTGGTGGAGTCTATGTTCAAAAGATCGATAGATATGAAGGATTCTGGGTCACTGATGCCTGGTCATGGTGGATGGTTAGATAGATTTGATTCTCTTATTTTATCTGCACCATTCGTTTTTGTCTATCTACTAATTATTAATTTAACTAAATAGTCATACGCTATGAAGATCAATAAGGAGGGTTATACTATAATCTGCGTCTCGGGAGCTATATGTTTGGCTTTGTGGTTTGCATTTTATAAGTTAGTGATGAACTATACGGGGACAGATTCGCTGATGTGGTTCGGGTCTATTGTATTTTTATGTTTTTGGTTTTTTATTGTCGCTTTCTTTCGTGAACCTAGACGTGTAGTGATACATGACGAGGAGTTGATATTTTCGCCATGCGATGGTCGTGTTGTGGTCACAGAGGCTGTATATGAGGGTGAATACCTAAAAGAGGAGATGATGCAGATCTCGATATTTATGTCGGTCACAAATGTGCATATCAACTGGTTACCGGTGGGGGGTGTTGTGGAGTATTTCAAATATCACCCAGGGCGTTTTTTGGTGGCGTGGCATCCAAAATCATCTACAGAAAATGAACGTACTACAACAGTTATCGCTGCGGCAAATGGAAAAAAGGTGCTTTTTAGACAAGTTGCAGGGCTTATTGCAAGACGTATAGTGTCGTACATGAAAGTTGGTGCTACGGTCAAACAAAATAAGATCTGCGGATTCATAAAGTTTGGATCACGACTCGATATTTTAATACCTAAGGATAGTAAACTTTTGGTTGAGATTGGAGATCGAGTTGTCGGTTCGCAAACACCTATTGCACGATTCAAAAAGTAGAATTAAATATGGAGAGTTTTACAACGGAGCGCATTATTAAATATATTGTCGGCATCGCAATTACGGCGTTGACGATCTTTTTGGTGTGGTTTTTTAGCTCGGTTGTAATATATATACTAGTGTCGGCGGTGTTAGCGGTGATGTTTCGACCATTGGTTTCGGTGCTTTCTGTTGTTCAAATCAAGGGGGTAAAAATATCGAGAACCATTGCGGCTGTTATCTCGCTACTTGCGATATGGGTTCTCTTCACACTGATCTTTGCGTTGATTGTACCGTTAGTATTTACGAAACTTTATGAACTGTCGTCCCTTAATTTTTCGGAGGTTCTGCGCTCTGTCGAGGAGCCTATAATGCAAGCGCAACACTACATACAAGGAGTATTATCTATCCCTGAGTCAAACTTTTCGCTAAATGACTCGCTCATAAAGGCGATAAAACAATTCATCGACTTCGACACGGTGAATAATGCCTTTACATCTATTGTTGGTGTTTTGACATCTTTTGTAATTTCGGTATTTTCGATCTCATTCATCACCTTCTTTTTCTTGAAAGATGATGGACTTTTCAACACAATGGTCTCTGCTCTTTTCCCTCCTAAATATGCTGAAAATGTCGATCGAGCTCTTACCTCAATTTCATACCTGTTGTCACGATACTTTGCGGGAATTTTGGGCGAGAGTATGATTATATTTACACTTATGTCGCTCTCTATGATATGTTTTGGAATGAAGAGCTCTGATGCTTTATTCATTGGGCTAATAATGGGAGTGTTAAATGTTATCCCCTACGCTGGACCATTCATGGGTACAATGATATCGCTCTGCTTGGGGGTGATATCGCCTATCGGCTCTTTAGGGGTTGGTACGACTCTGTTTGCTATTGTAGGTTCGGTTACAATTATCACGGGTATTGATAACTTCATTTTGCAACCGACGATATATTCTCAACGTGTGAAGGCTCATCCGTTAGAGATATTCATTGTTATATTGCTTTCGGGTTATGTCGCAGGAGTAGTAGGTATGTTGCTTGCTATCCCATCATATACGGTCGTTCGAGTCTTTGCGAAGGAGTTTTTTTCGCAGTTTTCGCTTGTTAGACGTCTTACAGATAAAATATAGAGATGGTGCTTCGTGGAGTTGTCGTAGAGGGTAAAAAATTGGGACGTAAATTGGGATTTCCTACAGCAAACTTTCTAATTTCGGAGAGTGTTGCTGTGGAGAATGGTGTCTACCGCTCGTGTGTTGTCATTGATGGCGTAGAGTACAAAGCGGCGACCAACATAGGAAATAACCCCACCATTGGTGTAGAGTCTCGTCGAGCAGAGAGCTATATTATTGATTTCGACGGAGATTTGTATGGTCGAACTATCGAAATCAAGTTATGCGAAAAGATTCGTAATGAATTAAAATTCAATAATATAGAGGCTCTGCGTGCTCAAATAATCAAAGATGTATCTATGATTAAGGATGTTGAGAAATAACCCTATCTAATATCACGTCATGCTCCTCTAGGGGTAGAGATTCAACAATCTGGTGTGGGTAACATATACCTATGGTATATGCTTTGAACCCTGACCTCGAAAGATACCGATCATAATACCCCTTGCCACGTCCGAGTCGCCCCCCCGACGTAGTGAATGCTACACCCGGAACGATCATAAGGTCGATATGCTCCACCCGAATTGGAGTAGTGCCCTGGGGTTCATTTATGCCATATGACCCATAACACATCTGCGAGGGGGTGTAATCGAAAAACTCCATTATACTATTCTCACCTACCCTAGGCAGTACAATTCGTCTCTCATTGCTCCACCTCTCGATTGCAGCGGTCGTTGGAACTTCATCGGGTAAAGAGGCAAAGAGAGCTATCGTTTTTGCGTTTTTAAATATTACAGCCTCCTCGATAGTATTAAATATCTCATTGGCATAGTTTTCTCTCGTCTCATGATCTATAGCCAAATTCTGATTGTGCATATTGTAACGTATGTTTTTTTTCATTTTTTAAAAATTGTAGCTTCGGTGTTAATTTAAAGGTGTAATTTGTTGTTATTTTGCAAACAAAGATATATCTTTGCTTGCAAAAATAAACAATATTTATTCATAACACAAAATTCTCAAATTATGAACTGTTTTTTAACAAATTCATCTATTGGCAAGAAGTTGGTAATGAGCTTGTCGGGATTATTCCTGATCCTCTTTATCCTCTTTCACATGTCAATGAACTTGGCGGCTATCTTTAGTGCCGAGGCTTACAACATGATTTGTGCCTTCTTGGGCGCAAATTGGTATGCACTTGCTGCAACAGCGTTGTTGGCCGGAGGTGTGGTAGTTCACTTTGTCTATGCGTTGATCCTCACAGTGAACAACTATGCGGCTCGTGGAACTCAACGTTATGCTGTAACTGTTACAGAGAAGGGTGTATCTTGGGCATCTAAGAACATGCTTATCTTGGGTTACATCATCGTAGGTGGTCTATTGTTGCACCTTTTCAACTTCTGGGCTAAGATGCAGTTGGTGGAGATCTTGGGTCACCACTCAGTAACTGTTGGTGGAGTTGAGATTGAGCCTACAAATGGAGCTTACCTTATCCAGTACACATTCTCGAAGTGGTATTACGCTTTGGCTTACTTGGTGTGGTTCACAGCGTTGTGGTTCCACCTAACTCATGGAGTATGGTCTATGTTCCAAAGTGCTGGTTTTGCGAATGATACATGGTACCCACGTTTGAAGTGCTTGGCTAACGCTGTAGCTACACTTATCTTCTTGGGATTTGCAGTTGTTGTTGTTGTCTTTTTTATTAAGGCTAACCTCTGCGGCGCATGTTGCGCATAAAATAATAACGTTGAACATATAAAAATTTACCTGAAATGGCATTAAATTTAGATTCTAAAATACCTGCTGGTGAGTTGTCACAAAAGTGGAGCAACCACAAAGCGGCAATCAAGGTAGTGAGCCCTGCTAACAAGCGTAAGCTCGACATCATCGTTATTGGTACAGGTCTTGGTGGCGCATCTGCTGCGGCTTCACTCGGAGAGTTGGGCTACAATGTGAAGATTTTCTGTATCTCGGATTCACCTCGTCGTGCGCACTCTATCGCTGCACAGGGTGGTATCAACGCTGCAAAGAACTATCGTAACGATAATGACTCAGTATATCGTCTTTTCTACGACACAATTAAGGGTGGTGACTACCGTGCACGCGAGGCAAACGTTTATCGTATGGCTGAGGTGTCGAACCTAATCATCGACCAATGTGTTGCTCAAGGTGTACCTTTCGCACGTGAGTATGGAGGTTTGTTGGATAACCGCTCGTTTGGTGGTGCTCAAGTATCTCGTACATTCTATGCTCGTGGTCAAACTGGTCAACAGCTGTTGCTCGGTGCATACTCTGTACTAAACAAGGAGATCGCTGCAGGAACAGTTACTAGCTACCCACGTCATGAGATGTTGGATATCGTAGTCGAAGAGGGCGAGGCTCGTGGTATCATCGCACGTGATTTGATTACAGGAGAGATCAAAAGATTTGGAGCTCACGCAGTAGTTATGGCGACAGGTGGATATGGTAACGTATTCTTCTTGTCGACAAACGCAATGAACTCAAATGGTTCTGTAGCGTTCCAATGCTACCGTAAGGGTGCTGGTATCGCAAACCCATGTTTCACTCAGATCCACCCTACTTGTATCCCAGTAAATGGAGATCAACAATCGAAACTAACCCTTATGTCGGAGTCGTTGCGTAACGATGGTCGTATCTGGGTTCCAAAGAAGTTGGAGGATGTTAAGGCATTGCGTGCTGGAACTCTTAAGGCATCTGAGATTGCTGAGGAGGATCGTGACTACTACTTGGAGCGTCGTTACCCTGCATTTGGTAACCTTGTGCCACGTGACGTTGCATCACGTGCAGCTAAGGAGCGTTGCGATGCTGGTTATGGTGTAAACAACACAGGACTAGCTGTATTCCTTGACTTTAAGTCAGCTATCGAGCGTTTGGGTGAGGATGTAATCCGCCAACGTTATGGTAACTTGTTCGATATGTATGAGGAGATCAAAGATACCAATCCATACAAGGAGCCAATGATGATCTTCCCAGCGGTTCACTACACAATGGGTGGAACTTGGGTTGACTACAACTTGATGACTTCGATCTCTGGATTGTACTCTATCGGAGAGGCTAACTTCTCAGACCACGGAGCAAACCGTTTGGGTGCTTCTGCTTTGATGCAAGGTTTGGCGGATGGTTACTTCGTATTGCCTTATACTATTGGTGATTACTTGGCAAAGAAGATTCAAGCTCCTAAGGTAAGCACTACAACTGCTGCGTTCGACGAGGCAGAGGCTGCTGTGAAGGCTAAGATCGAGAAGTTGTTCTCAATAAAGGGTAAGCAAACTGTTGATGATATCCACAAGAAGTTGGGTCACATCATGTGGGAGAATGTTGGTATGGGACGTACAAAGGAGTCTTTGGAGCGTGCGATCACCGAGATCCAGGCACTTCGCAAGGAGTTCTGGAAGGATGTTAAGGTTGCAGGTGAGGCTAATGCATTCAATCAAGATTTGGAGAAGGCTTTGCGTCTTGTTGATTACTTAGAGATGGGTG
>JAWXSU010000061.1:0-9092 GCA_044434245.1 Rikenellaceae bacterium
ATACAAAGGATCAGACGATAAACTCCACCGCCCGATTATGATTCACCGTGCACCATTTGGCTCTATGGAGCGTTTTGTGGCAGTACTTTTAGAGCATACAGGGGGTAAATTCCCACTGTGGTTGTCTCCAGACCAAGCGGTTGTCCTTCCAATATCGGAGAAGTATAATGAGTACGCAGAGAAGGTCTCTAGATTCTTGAACCGCAGAGATGTGCGTACGATGGTCGATGATCGTAATGAGAAGATTGGTCGCAAGATCCGTGATAATGAGTTGAAGCGTATTCCATACCTACTTATCGTCGGCGAAAAGGAGGAGGCAGATGGATTGGTTTCGGTTCGTGCTCAAGGAGAGGGAGATAAGGGTCAAATGTCTCGCCAAGAATTCTGTGATTATGTTAATGGTTTGGTGAAAACTGAAATTGACGCCAACAAACTATCTAAGGACGACGAGTAATTTTTTAGCTAATAATATAAGATCCCGACTAACAATCAAAAGTTAGTCGGGCTCATTATATTATGTTATTCGCAAAATAAAGATAAAAATAATCCTCAACCACTACACAAGTGATTGAGGATTATTTTTATGTTCTATATATCAAACCTTAAAAGGGCTACAGATTATTAGAATTGGTAACCAGTCCATGTTCCGAAAACAGATGATAGACATCCTGTGTTTGCAGTTGCTGGATTAACAGTGATAGTGTAATCATCCTCAGAGTATGTTGTTCCATCAACACCACTCACACCACATACGATATTCACAACTGAAGATAGGTTCGCAAGCGAATTTGTGATTGAGATCTGAGATCCTGGCTCAGCACCACCCTTACCATCTGCAAGGTCTACCAAATCCTTAACACCTGCCAAAGTTGCAGCTCCTGTAAGTTGAGCAGATGCACTACCCTTAACCAACACATTAGTCATTACAGCCTTAGCACCACGGCGAAGTTTGATAACATCGTTCAAGCAGTCATCAGATGTTGTTGATGCAGCAGTACGGTTGTTCTCAATAGTCATGTTAACGATTTTGAAATCAGATTGACCCTTATCAGATGGAGTCTTACCATCAAGGTTACCATCAGCCTCAACACCACGTGGATCCTCCTCACCTGATTGGTGGTGTGCTGTCCAAACACCATAAGCGTTTGTCAAAGTTCCTCTATAACCTTGAGTGAAATCAAACATATCATCATCTGGATCAACAACCAAAAGGTTTGTTACATTTACACATCCTCCGAAGAACTCAACACCATCATCAAGAGTTGCATCAACATAGATGTTGTTGATTGTAGTGTTGTAACCCACACCATTCAATGTCAAACCATTGTGCTCAACTGATGCACCATCGTTAGCACCTGTATCACTAAGAATGATATAAGACAAAGTTCCTGAGTTATCGGCATCGTTTGAACCTCCATACTTGTATTGAGATGCGATCTCAGTAGAACCTACGTTACCACTCTCGTTTGTTCCAGAGATCTCAGCATATCCATTAAGGATCAAACCACCCCACTTAGAACCTGTAGTTGCTGAGCAAAATGTAATAGGAGCAGAAGCACTACCCTCAGCCTCGATTTTACCATCTTGAAGAACCAAAACATAGCTAGCAAATTGTGGCATTGCGTAGATTGTTGAACCTGCCTCGATTTCGAGTGTTCCACCCTCTCCTACGATTACTGGAGCTGTAATCAAATAATCAACATCACTCTTCAATGTGATAGTCTCATTGTAGATAGTACCCTCGATCTTTACCACCTCTGTGTCATCAACACCAAGGATAGTGTACTCTGAATCTGTCTCGGTGAAAGTTGATACCTTTGTGTTGTCTCCTCCTGTTGAGTCATCATCAGAACAAGATGGTGCGATTGCTACAGCAAAAGCGAGTGCAAGAATTGCAAAAAAATTCTTTTTCATTGTGTTTGTTTGTTTAATAAAATTTAATTAATTATTTGTATCTGTGTTTTTAAAATCCGTATGAGAATCCAAGTGATATATCCATACCCTGCTTGTATGAGCTTAGAACCACATCTTGCACACTTCCCGCACGAGTAATTTGACGCTCTGCATCGAGTAGGTTGCTCACCTTAAAACTAAACTTCATGCTCTCTTTGAAACTAATTGACGACACAAAATCGAGCGTAGGATACCCTTTTTGAACCATATCTTCGAAACCTCGTGTTCCGAGAGTATAGATTCTGTCGCTTGTATAGTTACACACTGCAGTTGCCGAAAGTTCATATTTCTCACGACTCATGAGGAATGTAGCATCTAAATTTGCGATGACTGGAGCAGCACCCTCTAATTGCCCCGAAGTCGATGCCGAAGGGTTAAGCTCTTCGTAAATATCTGCATGTGTGTAGATGTATGAACCATTGAATCCCATCGAGAGTTTGTTTTGTCCCCCCTCCACTTGCTTTGTGTATAGATTCTTACGAAGTTCAATTTCAAGACCTGCTGCAGTAGCACTCTCAGCGATATTTGTGTATGTGAGTGCACCAATCGAAGAGTCTCCTGCGATACGAGATATTGGGTCAACAATGAGTTTGTAGAATCCTGTCACCGAGAACAACTCTCCGTTAGATAAGTACCAATCCCACTTCAAATCGAGATTGTAGTTTTGAGATGGTTGCAAATTCTCATCTCCCTCGCTCACAAAGTTGTGACCATAGTAACGATATGGGGCAATCTCCTTTGATTGAGGAAGTGTATATGTCTTACTTGCGCTAAGACGAAGTGCATTTTTCTCGTTAACAGAGTAGTGTAGGTTCAAACTTGGAAGAAAATAACTCTTGTCGATAGTAGCATCAAAGGAACCGTTTGCTGTTACTCCCTCGACTATGATATTTACCATGTCATATTTCAAACCTAGGTTTGCTGTAAATTTATCGCCAAACTCATAAGTCACATCCGCAAACATCGAATTAATCGTGCGGTCGATTGTATAGTAGTTGTGCGTTGGGTTGTAGACATTGAATGTGCTAGAGTAGCTATCCATATCGATTTGATCTACACTTTCTGCACCTGCCACACCAGATATTTTGTGCATATAAAGGTATGCATCGAAATTATTATCCACAACACGACCATTATATCCTACCTTTACCGATGATTTGTTATCCTCATCATCAAAGAGTTTATACTCCAAAGATGCTTGACCATTGATATCGTTCTCGTTAAGAGTCGAGAAGTAACGCTCGTTTGAATCCTCATCACTTGTCACATACAACAAACCATCGTTTAGCGTTTTGCTATACAAATATGTGTTAATACGTCGATCTGGCTCGTTACCCTTTATTTGATTGTATGATCCTGCGATGTTTAATTTCAAACGTGATGTCAACTCCCATTTTGTCAAGAGTTGGTTAACCATAAGTGTGTTGTCATTGATTTGCTGACGACGACGAACTCCCTCATTATCATCTGACTCACGATCAAATGTACCCACAAAATCTGCTACAGATTGCTTGTTTGAGTGAATATACATGAAGTTGTAATCAATAGCATGTCTATTGCTAATAGAATAGTTTACATTAGCCAAACCTAGAAGTGATGTATTGATTTCGGATGTGGTTACATCAAAATCCTCTGTAATTACGCTTCCTGTAGAGTTTGACTCCTTCGCCTCTTCATGTAGTAGATCATAGCTATTGTCATAAGCAGCAACCAAGTAAACATTAAGTTGATCCTCACCGAACTCGAATCTTTTACCGCCCGACATAGCGACACTTTTATTGAAATTTCCACCCTTATCCTCGGTTGCCAATTTGTTCTCGAATGTTACACCAGATGTAGTTGTCGACGGAAGAGTTGTGTTAGCATAACCAAGTGAATTCACTCCATCTGCCTTTTTGATGTCGTTACCAATAACATTGGTGTTAAAACCTGCTGATACAGAGATGTCAAATTTATAATCCGAAGTTAACTCCTTTGATGTAATATTGATATTCGCACCACCAACATCTGATGTTCCAGGGGCGTAGAACGCTTTGTTTACATTAACACTTTGGATTACATCTGTCGAGAAGAAGTCGAGCGAGATGTTTTTGTACTCAGGATCCTCCGATGGAATTGGAAGTCCATTGAGGGTTGTCGAGTTGTAGCGATCTCCGAGACCACGAACAAATACATTTTTCACACCCTCCTGCTTCGAGATACCCGAAACCTTCATCACTGCACCCTGTGCATCACCTACTCCTTTACGTGATAGCTCCTTAACTCCAACTATCTGTGTTGCAAAGAGCGAATTCTTTTGATCGGCAATCGCAGCAAATTCACTTTCACGATTTATCTGAGCTGTGATCTTTACCGCATCAATCATCTGACTGTCCGACTCAAGTTGGATAGTCATATCCTCATGTTTTGTCTTGCCTTCAATAGCAACCTCTTGAGTTGTGTATGAGATGTAAGCGATTGAGAGAGTTTGTGATTTGCGATCGAGATCAATCACGAAGCTACCATCAATATCGGTAGTAACTCCCTTGGTTGTACCTTTCACCATCACTGTAGCACCGATAAGCGGCTCATTTGTAGACTTATCAATAACCTTTCCTTTGAGGCTTGCAGCCATTGCAGATGCCGTAGAAGCGACTGCTAAAATTACAAAAACTAAGTGTTTAAAATTTTTCATCAACATTGTATTTTCCTATATTCTTTGACTCTGCAAAGTTGAGGATTCTATATTACAATGTTGTGTATCGCATGTTAAAGCTATGTGAACAACCTCTTAAGATTCTGTTTTGATCTGTTGGAATGACCTATGACCCATTACAAATAGGTATATATAGTCTATTCGACATCTTTTCCCTGTTGCGATATGCTATTTTTTATATCCGAAAGATCGACAAGTTTATTGACAATGGCATAGATTGTAAGTCCCGACGGGCTATGTATTTGCAACTTATTGGCAATATTGCGTCTGTGAGCAATCACCGTATGTGTCGAGAGGTTGAGCGTGTCGGCGATAAGTTTGTTGGTCATTCCCTTCACTACACAAACTATAATCTCTCGCTCTCGTGCACTCAACTCCCTTTTTGAATCTTGCTCACCGCTCTCTTTTGTCACCGAGACAATCTTTTCTATGATGCTTTGAGCACCATCATATATTGATATAACCTCATCGTAGTTAAGAAGTGTTGTTTGGTCGGTGAAAGATGTTTGCAATGCGACAATTTTCAGAGAGTCATTTCCCAAATCACTTCTCATCTGTGATGGCGAAAAGAGACCCAACTGTGATGGATTGACAATCACAAGATCTGGGGTTTGTTTGGGTTGAGAAGATAGTACTGCCGAAATGTCGCTTAGCTCCGCAATGTCACAACTCAACGATGTGGCACGTTGCAACAACGTCACAACTCCGCAACGTATTATTGCAGAGGGTTCAGCTATGATTATGTGGATTCTCTTTGTCATGATTACTATTAAGTAGGGTAAAATAATTATTGGTGTGTTTTTAAGAGTGCTATTGGAGATGAGATTTTTTGCTATTGAATTGAAAATATAGTGGTTTTACATTGAGATTTAATAGTGAAAAATATCGCTCCAAGAGTGCTTTTAAAAATATGACAATAATTGTTTTACACTACTTATCTCTTTGTTGTTTCAAACACCTTCATTGTGGGCACCAACAGGAAGTCCTCGATATTGTTGTGCGAAGCGAGGTCTCTTTCGCACGAGAATATATCGTACAACACGTTGTTAAGTTCGTTTGTCGTCTTAACGGGATAATATTTTATTAAGATCTTTTTCAGCTCCGACAGCTTGGTCTCCACTTTATCGTGGTGTTTACTGAATGCTTCGATACTATACTCAATAGGATCTCCACATATCACCGAATTGATATATGGAAATAACATGTTCTCTTCATACATCATATGTTTGTGCACCTCCGCCACATACTCATCAAAATAGTTCAATATCACAAACGACACATCACTTCCCCCATCTAACGCTCCAACCAACTCTTTGCGTATTAGTGGCAGACGAAACTCCAGAAAGTAGGAGTGTGAATTATGAAGATATTTTATAAGCGAGGGGAGTGATATTTGTGAATAGTCAGTACCCAACGCCTCCTTATTCCTATTTATTTTATTTCTTTTTATAAGAAGGTTTGCGACAGTTAGAAATGTATATGTATCGACACCATTTTTTTCGCATGCCTCTCCAATGGAATCATCACCAAAGCCTAGATCTATACCAAAGCGACTCATAACCAACAACATCGGGTAGTTTCCACAAATAAGTTCGCTCATAGAGTCCGCAGGGGTGTATTTTTCTACTTTATATTGAATCATAGTAACAATTTATATATAGAGCCAAAGATAATAAAAATTACCGAAGAGTTGCTATCTCTAACAAACTCTTCGATAATCTTATTTGTGATAGATTTTGAAATGGCTTACTTTTCAAAATTCACCTACTAAAAATAAACAAACACATAATTTTAAATTACGATGCAGAGTGGCTAACTCTACATCTACAAAAGTAGTGCATATTAACCATCTGTACAATTACTACATGTAGGTAAAATTATCTATTGCAGTAGCAACCTATAGTTATAGTCTCTACGCTTTTGCGAATTTATTTGCTTCGTCCAATGCTTCATGGATATTTGAGCATATATACTCTTCGCCGATAAGATCATTGAATCCTGCCCTCTCTAGTGTATTTCGCACCTTGTCATTTACCCCCGAAAGGATAATTTTTATCCCCTCCGTATGTGATGACCGAACCATCATTTGGAGGTTATGCACACCCGTGACATCTATAAATGGCACTTTACGCATGCGTATAACTCGCACCTTAGGTGTATTTCCAATATAACTTACTATTGAGTCAAATTTATTTGCCACTCCAAAGAAAAAAGGACCATCAATCTCGTACACCTCAACCCCATCGGCTATGGCAAGCTCCTCGTGTTGAGAGTTCTCGATATCACCATCATTATTGAGCTGGAGTTTATCTATCACCACCGAGATCTTAGTTAAGTTAGCAATACGATTCATAAAGAGTATCATCGCCATCAATAGTCCCACCATAATAGCAATGGTGAGATCGAAGATCATAGTGAGGAAAAATGTTGCTAACAACACCGAAACATCACTTTTAGGACCCTTTAGCAACGATCTAAAGGTTTTAAAATCCGCCATATTATACGACACGACAGCCAACACACCAGCCAAACATGCCATAGGGATCAGCCGTGTTAGTGGAGCCAAGAAAACTAAAATCAGAAGCAACACAATAGCGTGAATAATACCTGCCACAGGACTCTTAGCACCATTTCCTATGTTGGTCAATGTGCGAGCTGCAGCTCCAGTCACAGGGATTCCTCCAAATAGTGGCGAGAGAATATTTGCTGCACCTTGTGCTACAAGTTCCATATTTGAATCGTGTCGATCTCCCGTGACACCATCCGCAACGATTGCCGAAAGGATCGACTCCATAGCGCAAAGTAGTGCTAAAGTTACCGCCGATGGTAACAACTCATTTATCATTGCGAAGTCTACTTTTATCCAGTGCAGAGTGGGGAGTGTCGAGGTGATTGTAAATTTATCACCAATAGTCTCTACCGTGTCAACCCCATATTGATTCCTTAGAATATATGATACAACGGTCATGAGGATCAATGCAACAAGCGACCCGGGGACCTTTTTGCTAATTTTGGGAGTAAAAATTATTATCAAAATCGTGAGTAAACCAACCCCCAACGTATAAAGATCGGTAGTATGTATGGCATCAAAATATGCCCCCCATTTATATATAAACTCTGATGGGAGATTCTCCACCGTCAACCCAAAAAGATCCTTTACTTGGGAGGTGAAGATCGTAATTGCGATACCACTTGTGAATCCAACCACAATAGGATAGGGGATAAATTTTATAAATGTACCCATCTTCAAAAATCCCAGAATCATCAATATCACACCCGCCATTACTGTGGACACTACCAACCCCTCAAATCCAAAATTCTCGATTATGCCATACAAAATCACAATAAAAGCACCCGTAGGTCCTGCGATTTGTGCTGAACATCCACCGAGAAGAGCCACCGTGAAGCCTCCAACAATAGCGGTTATGAGTCCTTTTTCGGGGCTTACACCCGATGCCATACCAAATGCAATGGCTAGTGGCAACGCTACGACACTTACAATAACACCTGCTAAAAGGTCGCTGATAAACTTCTCTTTGGTGTAACCTTTGAGTTTCGTTAGCAGAGCAGGTTGAAGGTCAAAATTTGTTTTCATATTCTTTGATATATAATCTTCGAGCTGATAAGTTTGTTATGACGTGAGAAGAAAAATACCTTTGACACCATAGAACTTACGATGCAAAGGTATTAAAACTAAATGTATTATTAAAATTTTTTAAGTTTTATTTTTCACTATCTCTATTATTCTTGAGACACATGGCGTTTTTGTAGCGAGAAATGAAACTCCACCCCCCCTTTGGCTGCTATTCGCGCTTCAATTACTCCACCATGAAATACCACTGCATTTTTCACTATCGAGAGACCTAAACCCGTACCTCCTACTTTTCGAGAACGACCCTTGTCGACTCTGTAAAACCTCTCGAATATATACTCTAAATGTTTTTGCTCAATTCCAATTCCATTGTCACGAACAACAAAGCTGTATCTATCCATATCTTGCGAAGTGAGCTCTACCCATACCCTGCGTCCTCCAGAATATGCGATTGCATTATCTATCAAATTCCTAAATATTGAGTATAGCAAACTACTATTTCCCTCAACTTCAACACCTTCTGGAAGGCAACTCTCAACGGTTATTGATTGTTGTTGTGCTTGTGGGCATACATCATCTATGATATCTTCAACCAAAAGCGACACATTGACTCTCTCACACTCAATCATCGCACTGGCCTCATCAATTCGAGTTATCGTTGCAAGATCCGCCATAAGTTGGCGTAGCCTTTCAGTTTGGTCATAACTCTTCTTGGAGAAGGCGGCAATTTGCTCAGGCGTAAGGTCTGGGATATTAATTATCATATCCAGATATCCGAGTATCGAACATATTGGCGTCTTAAGCTCATGATTTATATTGTTTGTGAGTTGACGCTTAATACGGATCTTCTCC
>JAWXSU010000062.1:0-9074 GCA_044434245.1 Rikenellaceae bacterium
TACTTCTTGTATGCAATCCGTGTAGAGCGTACAGACGGTAAAGCTCCACTCGATGGAAGTGTTGTTACGGATGCACGTGAGATGTACTCTCAACAGGGTGCTACTGCGGAGGTTTCGATGTCGATGAATGCTGAGGGTGTTGTTGAGTGGGCTCGCCTCACGGGAGACAATATCGGTAAGTGTGTGGCTATCGTGCTTGATGGTTATGTATACTCTGCACCTGTTGTGAACTCTAAAATCGAGGGTGGTAACTCATCAATCTCGGGAGATTTCACAATCCAAGAGGCAAAGGATTTGGCAAATGTGCTTAAGTCGGGTAAGGTACCAGCTCCAGCACGCATTATCCAAGATACTGTTGTTGGTCCATCGCTCGGTCAAGAGTCTATCAATGCAGGTTTGTTGTCGTTTGCAATCGCATTCTGCTTGGTGCTATTGTATATGGGTCTCTTCTATAAGGGTGCAGGATGGTTGTCGGATTTGGCACTGCTTGCTAATGTATTCTTTATGATGGGTGTTTTGGTGTCGTTTGGTGCGGTGTTGACACTTCCAGGAATTGCGGGTATCGTGCTCACGTT
Organism: Rikenellaceae bacterium; assembly: GCA_044434245.1. Taxonomy (GTDB): domain Bacteria; phylum Bacteroidota; class Bacteroidia; order Bacteroidales; family Rikenellaceae; genus Alistipes. The sequence goes on from JAWXSU010000062.1 coordinate 576, forward strand.
GGGTATGGCGGTAGATGCGAATGTTATTATCTATGAGCGTATCAAAGAGGAGTTACGTTCGGGTAAGGGTATCTCGGCTGCTATTGCAGATGGATTCTCAAACGCATACTCTGCAATCATCGACGGTAACGTCACTACACTTATTACGGGTATTGTGTTGGCGATCTTCGGAACAGGTCCTGTTCAAGGTTTTGCGACAACTCTTATTATTGGTATTGTGACTTCACTATTCTGTTCGATCTTTATCACTCGTCTGCTTATTGAGTGGGCTAACAAAAAGTTCGGCACAATATCATTCTCTAGAAAGTGGAGCGAGTCATGGTTGGCAAATGTTAAGTTCAACTTTATTGATCTTCGTAAGAAAACATATATCATCTCGGGAGTTGTAATTCTTTTGTCACTCATCTCGTTTGGAGTGCGTGGTCTCAACTTGGGTACAGAGTTCACGGGAGGACGTTCGTATGTTGTGCGTTTCGATAACGCAGTATCGGCAGATGAGATTCGTGAGGCGTTGAACGAGGGATTCTCGGGTGTAGATGCAGAGGCGGATAATGTTAGTTTCGAGGTTAAGCAGTATGGTGACGACAACCAAATGCGTATCCTTACACAATACAAATTTGACGATACATCGGAGTCGACAACAGAGGAGGTGAACCGTATTATATACGATGCAGTATCGGGATTCTATGGCTACGACATCACGTTCGACGGCTTTAGTAACACGCAACAAGATGTGAATGGAATCGTTTCGGCAGAGAAGATTGGACCATCTATCGCAAGCGATATGACATGGAATGCAATTTGGGCTATCTTGTTCTCTTTGATTGCAATAAGCCTCTATATCACACTTCGATTTAAGGGATGGCAATGGGCTTCGGGAGCTACAGCAGCTCTTGCGCATGATACATTGATTGTTATGGGAATCTTCTCGTTGTTCTATGGTATCTTGCCATTTAACTTGGAGGTCAACCAAGCATTTATCGCTGCGATCCTTACGATCATTGGTTACTCAATCAATGATACGGTGATTATCTTTGACCGTATCCGTGAGTATATCGCAATCCACCCAAAGAGCACGGTGAAGGATAATATCAACGCTGCGATCAGCTCAACGATGGCTCGTACGATGAATACTTCGGGTACGACGATGGTGACGTTGTTGGCAATCTTCTTCTTTGGAGGAGAGACTATCCGTGGATTTGTCTTCGCAATGGTTGTGGGTATTGTGGTTGGTACATACTCATCTATCTTCATCGCAACACCAGTTGCATATGACATGATGATGAAGGAGGAGAAAAAGAGGTTGAAGGCTTAATCTTCAGATGAAATAAAAACGATGGGCGGCTTTTAAAAAGTCGCCCATTTTTTTTGATTGTGTGGTCAAAAATATTATCTTTGTACATACGCAAAACTAAAACTATAACTTATTCAAGGATATGAATCAGAACTACTTGCACCCCGAAATCGAGACGATGAGTCGTGAGGGGTTGCGTGAACTACAACTCTGCAGGCTTAAATCTACTATTGCGCAAGCTGCGAAGGCTCCATTTTATTCTAAGGTATTTGCTCGTGAGGGGATAACGCCGGAGTCTATATCGTCGTTGGAGGATCTTCGTAAGTTGCCGTTCACAACAAAAGATGACCTTCGTGGTAACTACCCATTTGGACTAAATGCTGTGCCACAGAGCGAAGTGGTGCGTCTGCACTCGTCGAGTGGAACGACAGGAAACCCTACGGTGATATGTCACTCGCAGAAGGATTTGGATATTTGGGCAGATCGAGTTGCGAGATGTATGTATATGGTGGGGTTGCGAAATACGGATGTGTTTCAAAATACTTCGGGGTATGGAATGTTCACCGGAGGTTTGGGAATCCACAATGGTGCCGAGAGGTTGGGGGCATTGATGGTTCCTGCAGCAACGGGAAATAGCCCTCGCCAAATTAAGTTTATCACAGATTTCGGGACAACAGCGATTCACGCAATACCATCCTATGCCATTCGTTTGGCGGAGGTGTTCAAGGAGCAGGGGGTTGATCCTCGTGCCACAAGTTTGAAGTGTCTGATAATTGGTGCAGAGCCTCATACCGAGGAGCAGCGTCTCAGAATAGAGGAGCTGTTGGGGGTGAAGGCGTATAACTGTTTCGGAATGTCGGAGATGAGTGGTCCTGGTGTGGCGTTTGAGTGTCAAGAGCAAAATGGACTCCATATATGGGAGGATTCATACCTATTCGAGATTATTGACCCCGAGACTTTGGAACCTGTGGAAGATGGAGAGGTGGGAGAGTTGGTTATCACGACACTCGACAGAGAGGCGATGCCACTTATACGTTACCGCACTAGAGATCTTACCAAGGTGTTGCTTGGAGAGTGCCCTTGTGGTCGTACACACCGCAGATTGGATAGGTTGAAGGGACGTAGTGACGATATGTTTATCGTCAAGGGGGTAAACATCTTCCCGATGCAGATTGAGAAGATATTGATGCAATTCGAGGAGGTGGGAACTAATTATCTCATAACAATCGAGACGGTTGGCATAAATGATGAGATAACGATCGAGGTGGAGTTGGGTAATGATGCCTTCACGGATGACTACTCTCAACTTCAGGATTTGAGCCGTGCGATGACTCGTGCTCTGCGTGATGAGATCTTGGTGACGCCTAAAATCAAACTCCTCAGTGGCGGATCTCTGCCTCAAGCGGAGGGTAAGGCGGTGAGAGTGATTGACAAACGAGCTAAATAAACCTAAAAAACTATAACATCATGAAAACAACACTTCAACAACTATCGATCTTTTTGGAGAATAAGATCGGAAGTCTATACGAAACAATGGATATCCTTAGCAAAGCGGATATCCGAATCATTGCAGCTACAGTAGCCGACACTACAGAGTTCGGAATATTGCGTCTGATAACCTCCGACAACGATCGTGCGTATGATCTTCTTCGTCAAGCGCAAAAGAATACAAATCGTAGCGAGGTGATGGCTCTATCGTGCGACTCTTTGGCGGGATCTTTTTACGACGAACTAAAGAAGTTTTATGCCGAGGGAGTGGTTATCGAATATATGTATTGTTTCTCGATAGGGCAAAAAGCAGTTATGATAATGAGAGTAAGCGATACGCAAAAAGCGTTGGAAATCGCAGAAAATCAAGGTATTGTAACTCTGTCAAATGAAGATATAGTATCTTTATAAATTAAAACATTTTAGTGATGAACAATTTTCAATTCCAAAACCCAACGAAGCTGATTTTCGGAAAGGGTATGATCTCGAAGTTGAGCGAGGAGCTTCCTAAGGACGCCAAGATAATGGTGACGTTTGGTGGTGGCAGTGTAAAGAAGAATGGTGTGTACGGTCAAGTGGTTGAGGCTCTCACGGGGTTCAACTATGTGGAGTTTTGGGGAATTGAGCCAAACCCTCGAATCGAGACGTTGCGTAAAGCTATTGAGCAAGGTAAACGTGAGGGGGTAAACTTTCTTCTCGCTGTGGGTGGCGGATCGGTACTCGATGGTACAAAGTTGATAGCTGCTGCAATACCTTCTGATGCAGATGGTTGGGATTTGGTTATCGGCAATGCCCCAATCGCAGAGTGCGTACCGGTGGCATCTGTGATGACACTTCCTGCGACAGGTTCGGAGATGAATCCTACGGCGGTGATATCGAATGAGACGTTGGGTGAGAAGTATGCTGTTCGTCCAACATTTCCTAAGTTCTCGATTCTCGATCCGACGGTGACATTTTCGTTGCCACCATACCAAGTGGCGTGTGGCGTGACGGATACGTATATACATGTTATGGAGCAATATATGACGGTGTCAGATGTATCGCCTCTTATGGATCGTTGGGCGGAGGGGGTTATGCTCACTCTTCGTGAGGTTGCACCTAAGATCCAACAAAATCAACACGACTATGAGCAGATGTCGAACTATATGTTGTGTGCAACAATGGGTCTAAATGGCTTTGTTTCAATGGGTGTGCCACAAGATTGGGCGACTCATATGATTGGTCACGAGATCACAGCTCTAACGGGGATTACCCATGGGCACACGTTGTCGATCGTTATGCCAGGTGTGATGCAGGTTATGCGAGAGCAAAAGGGTGATAAAATTGTGCAGTATGCCGAGAGGGTGTGTGGTATCACAACAGGGAGTCGTGAAGAGAAGATAGATGCAGCAATCGCCTCAACGGAGCAATTCTTCCGATCGTTGGGTCTGAAAACAAGACTTAGCGAAAATGGCGTAGGTGAGGATGTTGCGTCTGAAGTTGTGGCACGTTTCAACGAGCGTGGAACACGTCTAGGCGAAAATGCAAATATTACAGGTGATGTTGTAGCGCAGATTTTGAAGGCTTGCATGTAAAGGGGGCGGGATATTTTCTTCCCTTAAAATAAAAAAGATAGTCAACATTTTTGTTTCGAATGAGTTCGACAAAAATGTTGACTATCTTTTTTTAATCCATTTTCAGAACAGCGAGGAATGCTGTTTGAGGCACTTCGACAGATCCAATTTGCCTCATTCGTTTTTTTCCTGCCTTTTGTTTTTCGAGGAGTTTACGTTTACGAGATATATCACCTCCGTAGCACTTTGCAGTGACATCTTTACGTACAGCTTTCACAGTTTCTCGTGCTATAATCTTAGCACCTATTGCAGCTTGTATTGCGATATCGAACTGTTGACGAGGGATTAACTCCTTTAACTTTTCGCACATTTTGCGACCGAAGTCATATGCGTTGTCGGCATATATTAGAGACGACAGAGCATCTACAGGTTCTGAGTTTAGGAGGATATCGAGTTTTGCAAGTTTGCTCGCCTTGTATCCCGAACGGTGGTAGTCGAAAGATGCGTATCCTTTAGAGGTGCTTTTGAGTTTGTCGTAGAAGTCGAATACGATTTCGGAGAGTGGCATCTCGAAATTTACTTCGACACGATCTTGTGTTATAAATGTCTGATTTGTAAGCACTCCACGTTTGTCGATACAAAGTTTTATGACATTACCTAGGAACTCTGCCTTGGTTATAACCTGAGCTTTGATGTATGGCTCTTCGATTTTTGCAATCTTTGTCACTTCGGGGAGTCCTGATGGGTTGTGCACCTCAGTGGTGTGTCCCGAAGTATCTGTTATAAGGTAAGATACGTTGGGAACGGTGGTTATAACATCCATATCGAACTCTCGATACAGACGCTCTTGGATGATCTCCATGTGTAGGAGTCCGAGGAATCCGCAACGGAATCCAAATCCTAGAGCTAGAGAGCTTTCGGGTTCGAATGTGAGCGAAGCATCGTTGAGCTGTAGTTTGTCGAGCGAGGCACGAAGATCCTCATATTTATCAGCCTCCACGGGGTAGACTCCGGCAAAGACCATAGGTTTAACATCTTCGAAACCAGCAATCGCCTCAGCGCATGGGTTGTCGAACGATGTGATTGTGTCGCCCACTTTGATGTCACGAGAGTTCTTGATTCCCGAACATATATATCCCACATCTCCGACTGTGATCTTATCTTTGGGTTGCATTTTGAGTTTGAGCACACCCACTTCGTTGGCATCGTAGTCGCTATCGGTGTTGAAGAATTTAACGTGTTCCCCCTTACTTATAGATCCGTTTAGTACCTTAAAGTATGCGATGATGCCTCTAAAAGGGTTGAATACGGAGTCGAAGATTAGAGCTTGCAAAGGTGCATTCTCATCGCCCTCAGGTGCTGGTATACGTTCAATTATAGCCTCCAGAATTTCGGGGACACCCTGTCCGGTTTTGCCCGAGGCGAGTAATATATCCTCCTCTTTGCACCCTATGAGGTCGATGATTTGATCCTTCACCTCGTCGATCATAGCTGACTCGACGTCGATTTTATTCATCACGGGGATTATTTCCAGATCGCTACCCACGGCAAGGTACAAGTTCGAAATAGTCTGAGCCTGAATACCTTGTGTTGCATCTACAACAAGTAGTGCACCCTCACATGATGCAATAGCACGTGACACCTCATACGAGAAGTCGACGTGTCCGGGTGTGTCGATAAGGTTTAGGGTGTACTCCTCGCCATTTTGCGCCTTGTAGTCCATTTGGATTGCGTGGCTCTTGATTGTAATTCCTTTTTCACGTTCGAGATCCATATCATCAAGCACTTGGGCTTGCATCTCACGTTGCCCCAAAGTGTTTGTTGTCTCCAAAAGACGATCCGCCAAGGTACTCTTACCGTGGTCGATATGTGCTATAATACAGAAGTTGCGAATGTTTTTCATACGTTAAATAAATCTTAGAGCACAAAGATACGATAATTTATGAGAAATATTTATACCTTTGTTTAACAATTAAGAAACAGTTTAAGTTTTTCTCGTCAAAATTGTTACGAGGGAGGCGAAGTGACAGATTCTTAAGCAAACGAGAAATTATAACACTTTACGATAATGATAATATTCAAATTCAGAATGCTCAGCGATGAGAATGACCATTTTGTGAGAGATTATGAGCTCCCATCTCAGATGACGCTGCTCGAACTCCATAATTTTTTGTTGGAGAGTTTGGAGTATGAGCCTTGTATCGCATCGTTCTATACAGCAGACGACAAATGGGAGCGTCTTGCGGAGTTCACAGCCGAGGATATGGGGCTCTCGCCAATCGACGAAAACGATATCCCGACAATGCCGATGGAGGGGGTGAAACTTTCCGATATCCTGACTCACATGTTTGACCGATTGATATACCTCTTCGATATGTTCGGAAATAGAGCCTACTACATGGAACTTATCGAGGCGTCGCAGGTCGATGATGGGGGGGAGTACCCTCGTGAGTCGTTTGCTCATGCCACACCTCCAGACCAATATGACCCAAGTGAAAATGTAGAAGATGCTTCGATATTTGAGGAGATGATGGGCGATTTCGGGGAGTATGATGAGGATGGTTACGAGGATGAGTACTAAGGAGTTGATCGTCATCGTTGGAGCTACAGGTTCGGGAAAAACGTCACTGAGTATTGCTCTGGCACGTCACTTCGACGCTCCAATAATTTCGACCGATTCACGCCAATTCTATCGTGGAATTCCTATTGGTACGGCGCAACCTACGCCCGATGAGTTGTCATCTGCCGAGCACCATTTTATTGCGTGTCGTGAGCTGGATCAAGATTTTAATGCTGGAGCTTACGAGGTGGAGGCACTGCAGACTTTGGAGAGGCTATTTCGGGATCACGATAGGGTAGTAGCTGTAGGTGGTAGTGGTCTATACATCAAGGCATTATGTGAGGGATTGGACTCTTTGCCAGAGTGCGATCCTGCGCTGCGAGAGTCGATACGTCTACGCTACGAAAGCGAAGGGTTAGAGCCTCTGTTGGAGGAGCTAAAAAGGTTGGATCCCGATTATTGGCAGAGTGTGGATCGGTGTAACCCGGCACGTGTGATGCGTGGGTTGGAGCTCTGTTTGTCTAGTGGTGTGCCATGCTCGACATTGCGCACGGGAGAGCGTAAGAGTCGCAGTTTCGCTATCACAAAGGTGGGTATTGATATGCCTCGTGAAGAGTTATATCGACGTATAAACCAACGTGTCGATATGATGATAGATGAAGGTTTGGAGCGAGAGGTAGCCGATGTTTATCCTCTGCGAACTCTAAATGCCTTGCAGACAGTGGGGTATAGAGAACTATTCGACTTCATGGATGGCATAGTGTCACGTGACGAGGCGATAGAGCTCATCAAACGTAACAGTCGCAGGTACGCCAAACGTCAGATGACATGGTTTCGCAGAGATGCTGATATAGAGTGGTTTGCGTCACTCGATGCCACCCTCGTGATAAAATATATAGAATCTAAGTAGATAAAATTTTGCAAAAGAAGAAAATTTTACTACTTTTGTACCCTGCAAGGGGGCATGTTTTATAGTAGCGTGTTTTTGACGGGAAGTTTTCAAATGGATCTGTTTTGAGGAGCATGTTTTCGAGGGTTTGTTTTCAAGGAGATGTGTTTTTGAGGAGCAATTTTTAGAGAGTTTGTTTTCAAGGAGATGTGTTTTTGAGGAGCATGTTTTCGGGAGTTTGTTTTCAAAGAGATATGTTTTTGAGGAGCAATTTTTAGAGGGTTTGTTTTCAAAGAGTTGTGTTTTCTAGGGGACGATTATTAAATAAATGCGAACGTCTTTTGTAAATGTGAACTTTATTACATGTTCATTATAGCGAACACCTTTGCAACACGGAAATTTATTCCACAGGGCTCGGATGGTGAAATAGGTAGACACGCCGGACTTAAAATCCTGTGACCAGCAACGGTCGTGCGGGTTCGATTCCCGCTCCGAGTACTTTTTAAAACGCTAATAGCTTATTTGTCAAGCTGTTAGCGTTTTTCTTTTACTCTTTTTGCCGATAAAATGCCGATAATTATTTTTGATGATTTTGTTTCTTTGTGTGGTTTTGCATCTTTTTTGTTGTAGAGTTTCCTAAATTGGAAACAAATTTATATCTTTGCAAATATCAAAGGAGGTAGTTATGGATATTAATAAAATCGGTTTGCTCATC